>CAIUGQ010000193.1 GCA_903898725.1 uncultured Burkholderiales bacterium
ATGCCGGCCATGGCCGCCGCTGCCCCGGCCGCGGCAGCCGCTCCGGCTCCGGTGGCCGACGCCGGCAAGGCGCTCTACGACACCGCATGCCAGGCCTGCCACGCCGCCGGTGTTGCCGGTTCGCCGAAGCTGGGCGACAAGGCCGCCTGGGCGCCCCGCCTGGCGCTGGGCGTCGACGGCCTGACCGCCAGCGTCATCAAGGGCAAGGGCGCGATGCCGGCCAAGGGCGGCTCGGCCGCCAGCGACGCCGACATCAAGGCCGCCGTGCAGTACATGGTCGCGTCGGTGAAGTAGACCGAGCGCACCCGCCTCCCGTCTGCGACGGCGCCCCAGGGCGCCGTCGTCGTTTCTGGCGGGCGGTCTTCTGCGCCGTTGCGCTGGAAAGCCGTTCGCCCTCGAGCGCCCTGCCCCCTTCGCGTGTCAGCCTGAACGCGATGATCACCAGCAGGCCAAGCGCGGCGAAGCGTGGGTATCGGGGGTCATGGCGACGTTTCCCGAGATGGATCCGCTGAAGCATCGGGGGCGGGGCGAGCGCTGATCACACCGATCACCTGTCCGTGCCGCAGAAGCAAGGACAGCAGTTGGTCCAGGCGGGCCCGTGGATGCGAGGCATGCGCCTCGCCGAGCAGCGCGCCGCCGGCAAGGGCGAGCGCGAGTTCGGCATCGGCGCCCGGCAGTTCGATCGTCACCGCGTCGTCGCCCGTTCGCAGCACCAACGCCGACTGGGCAGCGTCGAGACGCACCTGGCCCAGCTGTTCGTCGCGAGAATCGTCGTCGATCTGGTGCGCGCGCCAGAGCGCCACGACCGGATGCGGCGAACACACGACCGCAAATGAAGGGTGGAGGATCAGCGACGAGGCGGCGAGCCGATCGGGATCCTGCAGCACGACCGCCAGTACCTGCGGATCGACCGGAGAGGCGTCGGCCGCGTGGAGGGCCGCCAGCTGGGCCCATTCCAGCCGCGCCATGTCAGGCAGATAGGGCAGGGCCGCGACGGGCTCGAAACGAACGAGCCAATCGGCGAAGCAGCACCCATAGCGATGCATCAAGGGCGACGCGGGCGGATGCTCGACCACGAACAGACGGGCCATGGCATCGAAGAACGCCTCGCCGACCAGCAGGCGGACCACCGGGAACGTGTCACCGAGCACCCCGACGAGCGAATGCACGACGTTGTTGCGATGGACCGCGAACCGCGGGTTCGGATCCGAGCCGTTCCAGGCTCGGAGCCCGGCAGGTGTCGCGAGCGATGGGTCGAGCAATGCCTCGACGAACGCGTGTTGGGTGGGCGAGGCGGGCCGCATGGGTTCAGCCGGTGGTCGGCCGGTCGCCCCACGCACACGCAGGGCTGATCGCGCGACGCTGAATCTGCAGCGCGCATCGCGCCTCGGCTTCCAGTGCCTGCAGAGCCGGTACGTGGTTGTCGCGTTCGATCAGTGTCGGCACGGGGCCCAGACGGGCGACGGTGCGTTCGTACAACGCCCAAACGGCGGCGTCGATGGCCGCGCCATGGTGGTCGATGAGCAACCGATCGCCGGCGGCGTCACGGTCCTCGGCGAAGCCCGCCAGATGGATTTCGGCCACGGACCGGGCGGGCAGCGCGTCGATCAGGGACCAGGGATCTCGCCCCTGATTCACGCCACTGACGTACGCGTTGTTGACGTCGAGCAGCAGACCGCAACCCGTGCGCCGTACCACCTCGGCCAGAAACGTCGGCTCGTCCATCGTAGAGCCGGCGTACTCGAGATAGGTGCTCGGGTTCTCCAGCAGCACGCTGCGCCGGAAGCGATGCTGGACCTGATCGACGTGGTCGCACACTCGGTTCAGGGTGGCCCTGTCATAGGGCAGCGGCAGCAGGTCGTTGAACCAGCGCCCGCCGTGACTGGACCAGGCGAGGTGTTCGCTGAACCAGTCCGGCTCGAAACATCGCAGCAGCCGGTCGAGTCGAACCAGGTGGTCTTCGTTCAGCGGCGCATCACCGCCGATCGAGAGGCCGACACCGTGAATGGAGAGCGGCCAACGCTCGCGCACGCGCTCCAGGTGGCGCAGCATCGGCCCGCCATCGACCATGTAGTTCTCGGCGTGCACCTCCAGAAAGCCGGCACCGTCGACGAACGCCGCCGGACCGAGGTCGTGCAGCGCCGGGATGTGAGCCAGCTTGAGGCCCACGCCCGCCAGGCAGGCAGGCAGCGTGTCCGGTTCGGACATGGACGAGGCGTGCACGGACGACCGCAAGCGCGGCGCTGCAGCCGATCAGGCCTTCTGCTCCTTGAACTCCTTGAGCTGCCCGAAGCCGGTCGAGGAGGTCTTGCTGCTGGTCTTCTCGCAGGTGCCCTTGGCGACGAACTTCCAGGCATTGCCCTGGAAGTCGCGCGTGCTGGTGCCCGCACACGTCGTGCCGGGGCCAGCCGCACAGTCGTTCTTGCCCTTCAGCGCGACGCCGAAGCACTTCTCCTTGTCGGCGTACTGGGCGTGGACCGGGGCCTGAGCGAGTGCGAGCGCGGTGCCGACGGCCAGCGCGAGGGCAGTGGCCGACGACGAGGTGGGCTTGGAATCAGGCATCGGGTGCTCCTTGAAGCAGGGGACGGTTTGGACGGAAATCAGTGCCCGGGTTCGACGACGACATCGGGTCGCGACGCCGGTCGGACCTCGCGCCCGGCGACCCAGGCGAGCGCGGCGTCGGGAGGCATCGGTCGAGCGATCAGCCATCCCTGGGCGAGGTCGCAGCCGGCACGCGCCAGCTCGCTCCACTCCTCCTGCCGCTCGACGCCCTCCGCAGTGACCTGCAGGCCCAGGCCGTGACCGAGCTGCACGATCCCGCGCAGCAGCGTCATGCGCGCCGGTGACGTATCGACGTGATCGACGAAGCTGCGGTCCACCTTGAGCTCGTCGACCGGGAGCCGCTGCAGGTACGCCAGCGAAGAATAGCCCGTCCCGAAGTCGTCGATCGACCAGCGAACGCCAGCGTCGCGCAGCGTGATCATCGCCGGCAACGCACGATCCGCGTCCTCCATCAGGCGGCCTTCGGTGATCTCGAGCGTCAGGCGATCGAGCGGCGCGCCCACTGCACGGGCGCGCTCGCGCAGCCACCCGGCCAGCTCCCCATCCAGAAGGTCCGCAGTGCCGACGTTCACCGAGACATGCAGGTCCGGCGCGATGTGTCGCACCCGCGTCAGAAACGACAGCGCCTGCTCGATCATGCAGCGCGTGATCAAGCCGACCATGCCTGCGGCTTCCGCGAACGGCACGAACTCCGCCGGCGACACCATGCCCCACTGCGGATGGCGCCAGCGAACGAGCGCCTCGAAGCCGAGGCAACGGGGCACGCCCTCGCGGCACACAGAGACCTTGGGCTGCAGCCACATCTGGAGGTCGCCGGAGGCTGCCGCCGCGCTCAGGCTCCCCAGCAGCACGAGCTGCCTGCGACGCTGCTCCGGGTCGGTGCGCTCGAAGCGCCGCACGTCGACGCGCATGCGCTTCGCATCGCCGAGTGCCTCCTCGGCTTCTCGAATCGCCCGTCCGAGATCGGCCGCATCCGAGGCGCCCGACGTCGCGCGTGACCAGCCTGACCGGAACTGAGCATCGATGCTCACGTCGCCGTACGGCACCGATGCGGACAGTCCGACGAGCAGCGCGGCACGGCACGATTCGACCTGTCGATCCGCCGGCTCGGGTCCGAGGCGCCACAACAGCGCGAAGGTGCCGGCGCCGAGGTGTGCGACACACCCGCTGCTGTGACGCGCGAAGGCCTGGAGACGCCGCCCGACCTCGTCGAGCAACGCATCGCCTGCCGCAGGGCCGAGCACGTCGTTGACGGCCGCCAACCGGGCGACATCCAGCAGGAGGACGGTGTCGGGCGGCGCGTCGAAGCCCGCCGCCTGCCGCAGCACACCCGCACGGTTCGGCAGGCCGGTGACCGGATCGGAGAACGCGATCGCCTCGATCCGGGCATTGCGCTCGCCGATCGCATCGGCCATCGCGTCCATCGCCTGTCCGACCCGCGCGACCTCGCGCGGGCCGCGGTCGTCTTCGGTCTCGAACCTCGCGAGCAGATCGCCGGCGGCAAGCCGGCGCGCCGTCGCGGCCAGCCGGCCCATCGGGCGTGCCACGCCTCGGCCGATTCGCCAGGCCAGCCCCGCAGCGGCGAACAGGGCCACCACCGCGAGTGCGAGCAACTGCCTCTCGGCGTCCTTGACGAGCGCGGCCGACCGGCGCTGGTCGGCTTCGACGGCGTCGCGCTGCGCTTGTGCGAGCCGATCGGCCATCCCGATGAGTCGGTCGAGTGCGGGCTGGCCATCGGCGGCGAACACTGCGGCAGCGCGCGCCGGCTCGCCGGACTCGATCCAGACGCCGACATCCGCGAAGACCTCGCGATATCTGTGCCGCGCCGCGTCGATGTCGCGAACGAGCGCCAGCGCGCCCGGTTCGGAGACCCGGCTCAAGAGCTCGTTCGTCAGGCGGTCCATCGCCGCCGACTCGGCATCGAGTGCCGGATAGATCGATTCGCGCTGCGCGCGCTTCGCCGTCAGGAGCCGCGCCATCGCGGCGCCGTGTCCGTGGGCGTGCGTGGCCAGCTCCTGGAGCGCCATCATGCGTGGCCATTCCTCGATGGCCAGGCGTTCGGCAGCCTGTTGGATCGAGCGCAGGTTCCAGGCCGCCATCGAAGCGATGAGCAGCATCGCCCCCACGAGGACGGCGAACGCGACCGCGAGCTGAGTCGACAGCGTGTAGGCATCGGGGCGACCGGAGACCGCGCCTTCGCGAGCACCGGATGGAACGGGGCGGCTCTGCGCTGGCGCTTGCATGCGGGCGGGGTCGCCGCTGGCGTCATCGAGCGGCATGGAGGTCCGACAGACAATCGATCACTCAGCAGATATCGGCGGCGGGACCATCGACTTGAGCCGCCCTCTCCCGCTCGGCCCGGCATGCCCCCCACACGTCGGTCGGCGGGGATTGCGCGTCGGCGAGAGACTGTGCCCGCCCGCGCGACCCGCCGCTAAGCCGCCCCCGCCGGCCCGCGCGGCTTGAGCAGTCCCTTGAGCGAGGCCAGGCGCGCCTTGGCCGAGTCGACGGTCACCAGCGCGCCAGCCCCGCCCTCGATGTCGAGGCCCATCTCGGCGATGAAGCGCGACGGCAGCTTCG
>CAIUGQ010000194.1 GCA_903898725.1 uncultured Burkholderiales bacterium
CCTGCCGCACCCGCCGCACCCGCCGCACCCGCCGCTTCCGCCGGCTCCGCCGAGCGCGGTGCCGCCGCCGAGGCCACGCTGCGCGAGCGTCTGGAGGCGCGCGCTCGAACGCTGCCCGGCGGCTCGCGCTATCTCGTTGGCGCGACCCTGCAGGTCGACGCGATCGCCGCACGGCGGCGGCAGGACGGCGACGAGCAGGACACGCTGCTCGTCTCGTCCACGCCCTTCGACGACGCGCCCGCCGTGCAGCGTGTCTCGATCCGCAGCTCGCAGCTCGACTGGGTCTCGCGCACGCCGATCGACGAGGGTCCGTTCCTGTGGACACGCCTGCAGGCGAACCTCTTCGGGCCGGACGGCTCGACGCGCCCCCAGCTCACGCAGGCCTGGGTCCGCGTGGGCGACGCGCTGCTGGTCGGCAAGACCTATTCGACCTTCATGGACGATGCGGTGCTGCCCACCACGCTGGACTACAACGGCCCGAGCGGCGTGAGCTTCGTGCGCCAATGGCTCGCCCGCGTCTCGCTGCCGCTGGGCGGTCCGCTGCGTGTCGAGGCCGCCGTAGAGGAGGCGCAGGCCGATGCGCATGCCGAGGCCGGCGGCCTGCTGCGCGTGCGGACCTCGGCCGCGCGGCCCGACCTCGCCGCCCGCCTGAGGCTCGAGGGCGAGCGTGCGCATGCGCAGCTCGCGGTGCTGTCGCGCCGCATCGACGTCGACGTCGAGGGCGGCGCCGCCGGCGCGCCCGTCGCGAGCGCGAGCCGGCGGGTCACCGGGCAGGGCGTGTCGCTGTCGGCCAGCGTGCCCGCGGTCGGCGAGGACACGCTGTCGGCCCAGTGGGTGCGCGGCGAGGGCATCGGCCGCTACTTCAACGACGGTGTGTCGACGATCGGCGCCGCGATCGGCACCGACCTGCGCGTGATGCCGATCACCCTGTCGGGCACCACGCTCTACTACCGGCGCGCCTGGGCGAGCGAGCTTGCGAGCACTTTCGGCGCGAGCCGGCTGCAGGTCGCCGGCGATGCGTCGCTGCGCCCCCCGCAGGCCCTGCGCACGCTGACCTACGCGAGCGCGAACCTCGTCTGGCGGATCGCACCGACGCTGTTCGCCGGCGGCGAGCTGCAGTGGGGCGAGGCGGTGGCCGAGGGCGGCGCGCGTGCCACCACGCTGCGGGGGCAGCTCAGCCTGCGCTGGATCCTGCTCTGAGCGGGTGCGACGTGGCGGCGGGCTAGAATCCGCTCATGGCGCGCATCATTCCCGACGGCTGGCGCGAGCTCGCCGGCAGCGAGTCCACGGCCGCGGCGCTGCCCGCCTCCGCGCAGCGGCACCGCGAGACGCTCGAGCTGTTCGCGCGCGGCCTGCCCGACGACTACACCGTCTACCACGCGGTCCACTGGACCACCGTCGAGCGCGGCTTCTCGGTCTACGGCGAGATCGACTTCGTCGTCGTGAACCGCCATGGCGACGTGCTGCTCGTCGAGCAGAAGACCGGTTTTCTCGAGGAAGGCGGCGAGGGGCTCCTCAAGCGCGAGCGCGGCCGCATCCGCAACGTGCCGGTGCAGATCGCGCGCACGGTCACGACGCTGCGCGACAAGCTCGCGCGCCGACCCGGCTGCGAAGCGCTCCGCATCGAATACCTGCTCTACTGCCCCGACTACACCGTGCGCCGCGTCGAGACCGCCGGGCTGTCGGCCGATCGTCTGGTCGACGCCTCGCGGCGCGACCGGCTCGTGCCGGTGATCCGCGAGGTGCTGCCGCCGGGGCGCGTCGGTCCGTCGGGTGCGAACGCACCGGCCTGGCAGCAGGTCGATCGCTTCTTTCGCGACGTGATCGAGCTCGAGACCGACGTCAACGCGCTCGTCGGCCAGGCGCAGGCGCTGGTCACGCGGATCTCCGGCGGCCTCGCGCACTGGGCGCGCCAGCTCGAGTTCACGCCCTTCCGGCTGCACGTCGACGGCACCGCCGGCTCCGGCAAGACGCAGCTCGCGCTCGCCGAGCACCGCGATGCGATCGCCCGCGGCGCGCGGCCGCTGTACGTCTGCTACAACCGCCCGCTGGCCGACCACTTCGCGGCGATCGTGCCGCCGGGCGGCGAGGTCTGCACCTTCCACACGCTGTGCCAGCGGATGCTGCGCGACGCCGGCCGCTCGGTCGACCTGTCGGCACCCGACGGCTTCGAGCGGCTCGAGCGCGAGGCCGCGCAGGTGGCGGTCGATGCGCGCTGGCGCTTCGACACCGTGGTCGTCGACGAGGGCCAGGACTTCCCGGCGGCCTGGCGCGACCAGGTGCTGCGCCACGCCAAGCCCGAGGCGCGCGTGATCTGGCTCGAGGATGCGATGCAGGCGCTCTACCAGCGCGAGCCCGCGCCGCTGCCCGGCTGGGTGACCCTGCATGCGCGCGCCAACTACCGCAGCCCGCGCGACGTGGTGAAGCTGCTGGCGGCGATCCTGCCGCCCGAGGTCGAGATCGAGGCCGCAGGCCCGTTCGCCGGCACCGGGCTGGAGCTGATCGAGTACGAGGACACCGAGGGGCTGATGGCCGGCACGAAGGAGGCGATCCGCAAGTGCCTCTCGGAGGGGTTCCGCCGCCACGACATCGCGGTGATCAGCTTCCGCGGCCGCGACGGGTCCGCGCTGCTCGGGCTCGATGCGCTCGGGCCGCACCCGATCCGCCGCTTCACCGGCCGCTACGACCTGCTCGCGCAGCCGGTGTTCACCGAGGGCGAGCTGCTGGTCGAGTCGGTCTACCGCTTCAAGGGCCAGGCCGCCCCGGCGGTGGTGCTGAGCGAGGTCGACTTCGAGACGCTCGATGCGCGCACGGTGCGCAAGCTGTTCGTCGGCGCGACCCGCGCGACGATGAAGCTGGCGATCGTGGCGAGCGCGCGCTCGGCGAAGGTGCTGCGGGCGGCGCTCGGCGTCTAGGGCCGCCCGCGGGCGCGGCCTTCACCAGCGTCCGACGGGCTCCCCGCGCCGGTCGCCGCGCAGCCAGGCGACGCGCCGCCTGGGGTCCCATTCGAGCCAGTCGCAGGCCACGGTGGGGCCGCCCGCGGTCGTGTCGACGACGCAGACGTCCTTCCACTCGAGGCGCTTGTTGACCCATTGCAGGGGCTCGATGCCGAGCGCCTGCCAGCCCTCGACCAGCGCGCGCGCGCTGGCCGGATCGAGCGCGCCGTCGCGCAGCAGTCGCCCGTCGTGCCACATGCGCCGGCCGATCAGCGGACGGTGGTCCGCCAGGCACTGCGCGAAGCCGCCCGGATACTTCTCCTCGATGACATGCACCGGCACGAGCACGTCGATGAATTCGAGGCGGACGGCCACGACGCTCAGGCCTCCGGGGGCGTCCGCAGGTGGCCGGGCCGCTCGTCCATCCAGGCACCGAGCAGCGTGTACGTGACCGCCAGCACCACCGGGCCGATGAAGATGCCGACCAGGCCGAAGGCGATCAGGCCGCCGACCACGCCGACGAAGATCAGCAGGATCGGCAGGTTCGCGCCCTTCTTGATGAGCCAGGGGCGCAGGAAGTTGTCCATCGTCCCGACGAAGACCGTCCAGATCGCCAGCACGATCGCCCAGACGGTGTCGCCGCTCCAGAAGAGCCAGATCACCGCGGGCAGCAGCACCGGGATCACGCCGATCTGCGCGATCGCGAGCAGGAACATCAGCGCGGCGAGCAGCGTCACCGCGGGCACGCCGACCACCGCCAGCCCGATGGCCCCCAGCAGCGACTGCGCGACCGCGGTCACCACGACGCCGAGCGCCACGCCGCGGATGGAGGCGGCCGCCAGCAGCGCGGTGGTCTCGCCGCGGTGTCCGGCCAGCCGACGCGAGAAGCGCAGCACCGCGCTGCCCGCGGTCTCGCCGGTGGCATAGAGGATCGCGGAGACCGCGACGGTCATCAGCAGCTGCAGGCCGACCGCGCCGATCACGCCGGCCTCGCGCAGCACCCGCGAGGCGACGGTGCCGGCGTAGGGCGCGACCTTGGCGATCAGCGGCTCGACGCCGCTCGCGGCGAGCTCGCGCCAGTACGCGGCCGCGCGCGCGCCCACGATGGGCACGCTCGCGAGCCACGACGGCGGCTCGCCGAACCGGAACGTCGATGCCGCCTTGAACCAGCCGACGAGGGTGTCCGCGTTGTCGACGACGGTGGCGATCGCGAGCGACAGCGGCACGAAGAACAGCAGCAGCAGCGCCGTGGTCATCGCCGCCACCGCGAGGCCGCGCCGTCCCCACAGCAGCCGCTGCGCGGCGGTCATCAGCGGCCACGTCGCGATGACGATGGTCGTCGCCCAGATCACGGCCGGGATGAACGGCTGCAGCACCCAGAAGCTGCCGGCGATCATCGCGATCAGGAACATGATCGCGAGCACCGTGCGGGTCAGCTCGGGCGCCGACAGCGACAGCTGCACGGCAGCCGGCGACGGCGCGGCGTGCAGCTCGGCCTCGGCCGCGGTGCGGGCCGGCGAGGGCGCTTCGGGAGGGTGTGCGGTCGGGTCGGTCATCGCGGGCCCGCAGGCCGGTGTCGATCGCGTCTCACTGTACCGCACAACGGCCGCGCTCCCACCGGCCGGGCGCGGCCGGAACGGGTCCGCGCGGCGTGCAGACGGTGCTCAGCCCGAGCTCAGCCGGCTGCGACCCATTGTTCGAGCTGGGCTGCGCTCATCGCACCGCTGACCCGCTTGAGCTCGCGCCCGCCCTGCATCAGCACGAGCGTCGGGATGCTGCGGATGCCGAATCGGCCTGCCAGCTCGGGTTCGGCGTCGGTGTCGACCTTGGCGAACAGCGCGCGACCCGCGAGCCGCTGCGCGGCCTGCTCGAACTGCGGCGCCATCGCACGGCAGGGACCGCACCACTTCGCCCAGAAATCGACCACCACCGGCAGATCGTTGCGGACGGTGAACCGGTCCCAGGCCGCTGTGCTCAGCGCCACGGATGCACCGGTGAACAGCGCGTGTCCGCAGCGCCCGCACACCGGATGCTCGTCGCGACGCGCGCTCGGGATGCGGTTGACCGCCTCGCAGTGCGGGCAGACGGCGTTCAGCGAGTCGGGGGTGTCGGGCATCGGGGGCTCCACGAGGACGAAGCCCTGAGATGGGGATTCGAATGCGGGCCTTCAAGCCGCGGACCGCGTCGATACGCGGTCGTGCCGCTCACTTCCCCCCGCCCGCCACCGCCGCGAGGTCGCCGCGCTCGATCGCCCAGGACACCGCGAAGCCGATGACGAGCCCCCAGAATGGCGCGCCGATGCCCGCGATCGGCAGGTCGGCCACGGTCACCAGGAAGGTGGTCAGCGCCCCGATGGGGAAGCGATCGCGAAAGGCCGTGGCGAACGCGCCGTGCAGCACGCGCAGCATCGCCAGGCCCGCGAGCGTCGCGATGAAGGCCTTGGGCAGCGCGAGCATCACGGCGGTGACGCCGGCCGACAGGAGGCCGAAGGCGAGGGCGAGCACGCCGACCGCGATCGCGCCGGTGTAGTGGCGCGAGCGCTCGCCCGACGAGGCGACCAGCGCGTTGGTCGGCCCGGTCAGGCAGGAGGACACCGCCCCCACGAACGCGACCGCGATCGAGGCCAGCCCGCAGGCCAGCGTCACCACGTTGACCGGCGGCTCGTGGCCGGCGGCCTTGAGGACGGCGAAGCCCTGGCCGTTCTGCACGACCAGCACCGTGATCGCCAGCGGCACGACCAGCTCGAGCATGACCGGCCACGAGAACGCGGGCATGAAGAACGACGGCGGCACGAACGCGAGGCCGGCACCGGCCGGCCACTGCACGCGCCCGTCGATGGCGACCGCGACGGCGCCGACCAGCAGCGTGCCGATCATCGGCGGCACCAGGCGGGCGAGCCCGGGGCGGGCGGTCAGCGCGATGAACGCCAGCACCATCGGGCCGGCGATCGCGAGGTCCTGGTGGACCGCGCGGACGAGGTCGAGGCCGAAGCGCAGGAACACGCCGGCGACCATCGCCATCACCAGCGGCATCGGCACCGCTGCCATGCCGCGCCGCACCCAGCCCGACAGGCCGAGCACGGCCAGCAGCACACCGGTCACCACGAAGGCGCCGAGCACCTCGGCATGGCTGGCATGGCCGAGCGCCGGCCCGACGAGCACCGTGCCCGGGATCGTCCAGAAGAACACCAGCGGCGTGCGATACCGCCAGGACAGCGCGATCGTCAGCAGCCCGTTGACGAAGAACACGCCGAACAGCCAGGACGCGAGCTCGGCGGCGCCGAGTCCGCCGCGCTGGCCGGCGCTGAGGATGACCGCGACCGGGCCCGAGGCGGCGAAGATGAAGCCGATCAGGCCGTTGATGCCGTAGACCGGGCCGAAGTCGGCGAGCACGCGCGCCGGCGACGGGACCGGGCCGGCGGGGCGTTCGAGGATCGGAGGGGCGGGAGCGGACATCGGCGGCGGCGGGCGGGGTGGCCGGATCATACGGGCCGCGGCCGGGTGTCGCCCGCGCACGGGGCTGCGACCCGGAACGGGCGCCGCCGCCGCACCCGGGCGGGGCCGTCGACCCGCAGCGTTCGTCTCAGGCCGCCAGCCGCCCGTCGACGAGCTCGATCACCCGGTCGCAGCGGTCGGCGATCCGCGGGTCGTGGGTGACGATCAGGAAGGCGGTGCCCGAGTCGCGGTTGAAGCGGCGCATCAGCTCGAACGCCGCGGTCGACGACGCGGTGTCGAGGTTGCCGGTGGGCTCGTCGGCGAGCACCAGCGGCGGATCGTGCATCAGCGAGCGGGCGATCGCGACCCGCTGCTGCATGCCGCCCGAGAGCTGCGAGGGCTTGCGGTGCATCGCGTCGGCCAGGCCGACCGCCTCGAGCAGCGAGGCGGCGCGTGCGCGGGCCGCCGCATCGATGCGGCCGTCGCGGATCAGCGCAGGCATCGCGACGTTCTCGAGCGCGTCGAAGGCCGGCAGCAGGTGGTGGAACTGGAAGACGAAGCCGAGCGTGTCGAGCCGGGCGCGCGTCAGCGCATCGTCGTCCAGCGTGTCGATGCGGCGGCCCTGCAGCCGGTACTCGCCCGAGGTCGGACGCTCCAGCAGCCCGATGAGCGTCAGCAGCGTGCTCTTGCCCGACCCCGAGGGGCCGATCATCGCCGCGAACTCGCCGCGCCGGAGCACGAGGTCGATGCCGTGCAGCACTTCGACCTCGATGGGCGTGCCGATGTCGTACGACTTGCGCACGCCGCTCAGCGCGACCACCGGCGCATCGGTCGAAGCGGGCGCCGCCGCGCTCACGGGCGCGGCCTCACAGGCGGATCGCCTGGGCCGGGTCGAGGGCTGCGGCGCGGCGCGCCGGCGCCACCGCGGCCAGCACGCCCGCGAGGGTCGCGCCCGCCGCGACCCAGACGAAGGTCTCGAGGTCGAGGGTGATCGGGAACAGCGGGCCACCGTCGGCACCCCGGACCAGCGCGGTGAACGCGGCCACCATCGCCCACGCGATCGCGGCGCCGAGCACCGAGCCCGCCGCGCTCACCAGCGCGCCCTGCAGCAGGAACACCCGCGTCATCTGCGCGCGCGAGGCGCCCATCGCGCGCAGGATGCCGATCTCCTTGCGCTTCTGCACCACCGACACCACCAGCACGCTCGCGATGCCGAGCACCACCACGATCATCACCACGGCGCGGATCAGCCGCGTCGACAGCGTCTGCGCATCGAGCGCGGACAGCAGCTGGCTGTTGGTCTGCATCCAGCTCTCGATCTCGTACGGCAGCCGCGCGCGCAGCCGCGCCGCGACCGACTCCGCATCGAACACGTCGGTGACCGTCAGGTCGAGCTGGGTGACGCCGCCCGGAATGCCGAGCAGGCTCTGCGCGGTGCGCAGCGGCAGGTAGACGTTGCGCCGGTTCACGTCGCGCACGCCGACGTCGAAGATGGCGACGGCCCGCAGCGATTCGGTGGTGTCGCGGTCGATCGACAGCGAGAACCGGTCCCCGAGGCGCACGCCCAGGTCCTCGGCGAGCTCCCGGCCGACGATCGCCTCGCCCGGACCGAGGCGAGCCGTGCCTTCGACGATCTTGTCGGACAGCGCCGCGATCCGGTCGTAGCGCTCGAGCTCGACGCCGACGATCGCGACGGCGCGGCTGCCCTCGCCGCGCAGCGCGATCGCGGTGCCGCCCGCCATCGGCGAGACAGCGACGACGCCGGCCACGGTCTCGAGCGAACGCGCGAGCGGCGCCCAGTTCTCGATCGAGCGGGTGCGCTGCGCGCGCGGCTGCTCCCGGATCGAGGCGTCCGCGCCGGGCGTGGCGACGCGCCCGGCCAGCGGCACGTCCTTCACCGGACGGATCGTCAGGTGCGGCTGCACGCCCAGCGTGCGGCGGATGGTGTTGGCCTGCAGGCCGTCGACCAGCGCGGTGATGTAGGTGACCACCGCCACGCCCATCGCGACACCGACGATCAGCAGCAGGGTCTGCATCTTCCCCTCGACGAGGAAGCGGACCGCGATGCGCCAGGCGAAGCCCATGGTCGCCGCGCCGGCTCAGCGGGCGCCGGCGACGGGCTCGCCGTCCCGCACCGCGCGGGCGCGCGCGCCGGGTTCGGCCGACAGCGGATCGGCGAGCACCGCGTCGCCGGTGGCCAGGCCGTCGACGATCTCGACCCGGTCGAGCGTGCGCAGTCCGATGCGCACCGTCTGCTCGACGACGCGGCCGTCGGCGAGCCGGCGGACCCGCGCCTCGGTGCCCGGGCCGAGCACGGCCGTCGCCGGCAGCGTGCGGGCCCGTTCGGTTCGGCCGGTGCTCACCTGCATCGACAGCGTCATGTCCTCGCGAAGGAAGGCGGGGGCTGCAGCAACCTCGAACTTCACCTCGACCGTGCCGCGCTGCGCATCGACGCCAGGTGCGATGCGCAGCACCCGTGCCTCGAACGGCTGCTGCGGGAACGCATCGGCGACGACCCGCGCGGGCTGCCCGAGGGCGAGCTGCGAGAGGAACTTCTCGTCGGCCTGCCCGACCAGCTGCGTGGCCCCGGTGGCGGCGAACGCGAACAGCGTGCGTCCGGGCTGCACGATCTGGCCCGGCTCGACCAGCCGCGTGACGATGCGGCCATCGGCGGGCGCGACGATCCGGGTCTGTGCGAGCCGGGCCTGCGCGAGCCCGGCCGCAGCGCGTGCCTCGTCGGCCTGCAGCCGCGCCTGCTCGGCCTCGGTGCCGCGGCCCGCGTTGGCCCGTGCGCCCGCGCCGGCAGCCTCGAGCTGGGCCTGCGCGATGCGCACCGCGCGGTCGGTCTCGTCGATCCGGGCCTGCGACACGTAGCCGCGCTCGAACAGGTCGCGGCTGCGGCGGGCCTCGCGCTGCGCGGCCTCGAGGGTCGCACGCGCCGTCTCGAGGGCCGCGTCCGCGGTCGGCACCCCGAGCTCGCGCTGGCCGACGACCCGCGCCTCGGCCAGCCGCAGCGCGGCCTGCGACTGGGACAGCTGGGCCTGCAGCTCCGCCGATTCCAGCCGCGCGAGCAGAGCGCCCTCGCGCACGGCATCGCCCTCGCGCACGGCCACCTCGACGACCCTGCCGGTGAGCGTCGCGCCCAGGTCGACCCGAACCGGCGCGGCCACGCGCCCGGAGAACACCAGGGACTGGACCAGCGGTGCTTCGGTGACCGCCACCAGCGCGACCGGCTGAGGGCGCCAGGCCCGCCAGGCGAGCCCGCCCGCGACCGCGAGCACCACCAGGACCGCGCCCACCCGTCGCCACGCTTTCATAGCCCGGATTCTACCGGGCCGGGCGGGCGGTCCTGCCTCGGTTGCCGGGGGCCGTGTCGGCGCTCAGCCCGTCGTCGCCTCGCGCCGCAGGATCGACCGGATCGCCGCGTCGAGCGACGGCGCCCTGACGGGCTTGGCCAGGAACCCGTTCATGCCCGCCTCGATGCAGCGGTCGCGGTCCGCATCCATCGCGTTCGCCGTCATCGCGACGATCGGCAGCATGCGGCCCGCATCGCGGATCCGGCGGGTCGCCTCGACCCCGTCCATCTCGGGCATCTGCATGTCCATGAGCACGAGGTCGAAGTCGCCGCCGAGGACGAGCTCGAGCGCCTGCCGGCCGTCGCCGGCCACGACGACCTCGTGGCCGAGCTTGTGCAGCATCAGCGAGGCGAGCTTCTGGTTGACGACGTTGTCCTCGGCGAGCAGCACCCGCAGCGGGCGATCCGACGGGACGGCGTCGCTGCCGTCGCCGGCCTCGTGGGGTCCGCCGGCGAGCCCGCGCCCATCGGCCGCACCGGGCGCCGGGGCCGCCACGTCGTCCGCGGGCGCGAGCCGCACCGTGAACCGGAACCGGCTGCCGCGCCCGGGCTCGCTGGACACCGAGATGCCGCCGCCCATCGCCTCGACGAGGCGCCGGGTGATCGCCAGCCCCAGCCCGGTGCCGCCGAAGCGGCGGGTGGTCGAGCTGTCGGCCTGGGCGAAGGCGTCGAAGATGAGCTCCTGCTTGTCGGCGGGGATGCCCACTCCGGTGTCGACGACCTCGCAGTCGAGCTCGATCGCGCCGTCGCCGGACGCTCCGGGCGCGTCGCGTGCATCGACCCGCAGCGTCACCGACCCGGCCTGCGTGAACTTCACCGCGTTGCCGAGCAGGTTCACCAGCACCTGGCGCAGCCGGCCCGGATCGCCGCGAGCGAGCGAGGGCACGCCCGGTGCGAGCTCGAGCGCGAAACGCAGCGACTTGCGCTGCGCCGACAGCGCGATCGGCCGGCACAGGTGCTCGAGCAGCGCGCGGGGCTCGAACTCGATCGACTCGAGCTCCATGTGGCCTGCCTCGATCTTCGACAGGTCCAGCAGGTCGTTGATGATCTCCATCAGCGCATCGGCCGACTGACGCACCGTCTCGAGGTAGTCGCGCTGGTTCGGCGCGAGCGCCGTGTCGAGCACCAGCTCGGTCATGCCGATGATCCCGTTCATCGGGGTGCGGATCTCGTGGCTCATGTTCGCGAGGAACTGGCTCTTGGCGAGGCTCGCGGCCTCGGCCGCGTCCTTGGCCTCGCCGAGCCGCCGCTCGAGCGACTTGCGTTCGGTGGTGTCGAAGATCACGCCGATCATGCCGGTGACCGCGCCGCTCGCCTGCGTCATCGACGCCTTGCTGTAGTACAGCGTGCGCGGCGTGCCGTCGGGCAGCGGCATCTCCATCTCGTACGACTGGCGGGTCGGCCGCGTCAGCAGCTCGCGGTCGCGCTCGATGTGTTCGTCGGCGTAGCCGTCCGAGAAGACCTCGGCCGAGGTGCGGCCGATCGCGGCCTGCCGGTCGATGCCGAACAGCCACTCGAGCGCGCGGTTCATGCCGAGGAAGCGGCCCTCGGCGTCCTTGTAGTAGATCGCGACCGGGATCGCGTCGAGCAGCTCGCTGCGGAAGTGCAGCTGCTCGCGCAGCGCCGCCTCGGCGCGCTTGCGTTCGGTGATGTCGGTGCGGATCGCGACGTAGCGCTCCGGACGGCCGTCGGCACCGGCCATCGGCACGATCGACGCATCGACCCAGTGCAGCGAGCCGTCCTTGGAGCGGTTGCAGATCTCGCCGTGCCAGACCTCGCCCGCGGCGATGGTGCGCCACATCTGCGTGAAGAACGCGGGCGGATGGGTGCCGCTGTTGACGATCCGATGGTTCGTGCCGATCAGCTCGTCGAGCGTGTAGCCGGTGAGCGTGCAGAACTTCGCGTTGGCATCGAGGATGCGGCCGCGGGTGTCGGTGACGCTGACGATCGCATGCTGATCGAGCGCGAACTTCTGCGACTCGAGGTCGCGCTGCAGGTCCGTGCGCCGGCGGGCGCCGTCGGCGTCGGCCGGGTCGGCACCGTCCGAGGCGAGCTCGCCGACCAGGCCGCGCAGGCCGCGCAGCACCGCTGCGACGGGGGCCGACTCGAGGGCGGCGGCGGCTTCGCAGGCGGTGAGCACGGCCTCGAGGGCGGCACCGTCGGTGATGCCGAGGTGGCGGGCGAGGCGGGCGTCGACGGCGTCGCTCATCGCACTGCGGGCTCCCGCGACGTGCCGCGCGGCCCGGGTCGGGCATCGGCACGGAGTCCAGCCGGTGGGCAGGGGCGGGGCGTCATGGTCGGGGCGGGTCCGGGGTCTGCGGGACCGGTCGGCTCGGCGCCGGTCCCTCCGTTCGATTATCGGCCCGTGCCTCGCCGCGGGCACAGGCCTGCCGGTCGGGCCGACACGCGGCGCATGCACGGCCGCGCGAGCGGATCCGGCAAATAAAAAGGCCGGTCACGAAGGACCGGCCCAAGGCTCCATCGGAGGAGGAGTGGAGCTGGAGAGAGAACCCGGGGCCAAGTCTGCCCGGGCGAGATCTCACGCCGATGACCGTGCGTCTCGCGGCGGGCGCGATCAGGTCCCGATTCGGTCTCGGGGCGGTCGACGGTCGGACTGGGGCGGGAGGGGGCGGCCGGTGCGGCGTCTCGGGGCGCCGCACCGGGCGCTCAGTCGCAGTCGGCGGCGAGCAGCCGACGGCCGACCATGGCCAGGTGCGGACAGTGGACGCCGTGCTCGGCGAGGCTGTGCCAGGTGCGGATCGCATAGTCGCGGTTGGGGCCGCGCTGGCCGCAGCAGGCGGTGAGACGCTGGACGATCTCGTCGTGGCTCAGCCGTTCATACGACGCGCTGGCGCGGTTCGCAGTGAAAGCGAGCGCCTGCACACGTTGTCCATCCGCCAGGACGGTGGCGACCATCCGGGCGACGTACACCCCGCCGCCCATCTCGCGTTCGTACAGGGCGTCGATCGCCGCGCGACGCGACTCCGGGCGCAGGCGGAAGGCCATGCCGATGCACGAGCCGCCCCGGTCGAGGCCGAGCACGACGCCGGGCCGCTCGGGGGTGCCGCGGTAGCGGGTCGAGCGGATGCAGAAGCTGCGGTGGTAGCCGTGCACCTGGGCGAGGCCGGACTCGTGGAACTCGAAGCCGGGATTCCAGATGAGGGAGCCGTAGCCGAAGACCCAGTCGGGAAGCGGGCGGAAGGAGGCCGGCTCGGAGGGGTCCGCGGCGACGACGGCAGCGTGCTGGCTGTCGAACGCGGTCATGGTGAGGACATTAACGGTCGAGACCCGTCCGGGGAACACAGCGGCGGGCGGACGTCACGGAATTGCCCACGATCGGTGTGCTACCGTCGACCGATGGTCCATCCGACGTCCCGCGCCGCCGCGCGATGAACGCCCGCCGCATCTCCGTCGCCGAGCTCGAGGCCGCGATCAACCGCGCCCGCGCGGCGCAGCCCGCCAGCGGTGCCGAGGCCTCGCTGACGCTGGAGGTCGCGACCCTCGGGGCGCTCTACGGCCGGCTGATCTGGGAGCGTCGCGATGCCGTCGAGGTCGACGCGCTGTCGGATGCCGAGCGGGTCGCGCTCGGGCTCTGGCTGCCGCCTGCCTGAGCTCATCCCGCCAGGCTCGCGTCGACGCGATAGACGCCGCGGCCGATGAGCCCGCTCGCGCCGTCCAGGTCGAGGATCGCGAGGTTCACCAGGGGCATCGGGCCGCCGGGTCGCAGCCGCGCCGGGTCCACCAGCCCCGAGGCCGGATCGATCACCGCCGAGCGCAGGTGCTCGAGCCCGGGCGGCAGCACCGCCCGCCAGTCGTCGCGCAGCGAGGGCGACAGGGCGATCGCCTGACCGCCGAGTCCGCAGAAGTCGATGACGGCGCTGTCGCCGATCGCCCCCAGCGCGACGGTCTGCGCATGGCCCGGCAGGCGCAGGCCGACCGGCGGGGTCGCCGGCACGCTCACCCAGTCGGCGTGCCCGTGCAGACGCCAGCCGAAGCGCAGTCCGTTGCCGCCGACCGCCGCGATGCCGTGCGCCTGTCCGCCGAGACACCAGAGCGCGGCGGCCATCAGGACCGGCAGCACGAAGCCGGGGCTGGCGGCGATCACGGCGAGGTCGCTGCGGGGCAGCCACTGCATCGCGGCCAGCAGCGCATCGTTGGCGACGCCGGTGCGCGCATGGCACTCGTCGCCGGCCTCGAGCGCGCGCCCGACCACCGGCGCGATCGCGACCGGTCTGCGGCGCAGCCCGGGGCCCAGCCGGTCCAGGCCGAGCGAGGCGAGCTCGCGCATGCGGGCGGGCGACTCGGGGGCCATCGAACCGAACCGCAAGGCGGGCGGCGGGCCCTCGACCAGCGGTGCGTAGCACTGGCGCTGCGCATCGCCGACCACGGCGAGCGCCATGCCGGCCGACACGACCTGCGCCAGCGGCGTGGCCACGCCGTGATCCTGCGCGGGCTGCAGGCGGAACTCGCCGGCCTCGAGCATCGCCGCGGCCGTGGCGGGGTCGTCGGCCAGGCCCTCGAGCAGGATGGCCTGCACGGCCGCCTGCCGGACCGCCGCGGGCAGTGCGCCTTCGTAGGGTGGGCCGGCGTGCAGCAGCACGCGTGCATCCAGCCCGGGCAGCAGCGCGCTGCGCGGGCGCACGTCGAGCCAGCGGGCCTGCTCGAACGGCGTGCACAGCGCCGCGGGGTCCATCAGGCCGCCTGGGGCATCGGCAGGATCGACGCGCCGGCGTCGAAGCGCACGCCGGCCCGCAGGCACAGTCGCGGCTGAAGCATCCGTTCGGTGACGAGCTGCGTGCCCTCGTTGTCGCGCATGACCCATCGCCCGCGCTCGTCGGCGAGCACGCTGATGTCGGCGACGCCACCGACCTTCAGGGTGCCCAGCTCGCCCTCGAGGCCGACCATCCGCGCCGCATTGCGGGTGACCATCGCGACGACCTGCGGCAGGGGCACGCCGAGCGCTAGCATGCTCGTCATCGCCGAGACCAGGCTGAAGCGGATCGCGCCCTTGAAGAGGTGGTCGCCCTCGTCGGGATGGACGTCGGGCGTGCCCGGGGGCGCGGCCACCGTCGTGTTGTAGCCGTGCATGTCGGCCCCCAGCGTGTCGGGCATCACGCCCGCATCGAGCACGATCCGCGCGGTCCGGTAGCTGAAGTGCGAGCCGTGGCCGACGTCGATCTTCAGCCCGCGCGCCACCGCCTCGTGCACCAGCGGGTGCAGCGTGCCGTCGAGCTCGACGAAGCCGCCCGGGTGGCGGCTGAACGGATGCGCGAGGATGTCGCCGGGCTTGAGGCACTCGACCACCTGGTCGAAGATCGAATCGGGGTCGACCGCCAGGCCGCCCTGCTCGGGCCGGGGCCAGAGCTGCCCGAAGTGGATGTACACCGGCAGCGCGGCCTCGCGCCCCATGCGGGCGGCGAGCCGCATCACGTCCACGCCCCAGCGCGCGAACCCGCCGATCTCGGCGTGGGCCTTCAGGCCCCGGACCAGGTCCGGATTGCTGCGCGCGGCCTTCACGGTGGCCGACACGTCGAGACAGTCCGGGCGATACAGCTCCGGGTAGTAGTGCCCCTCCAGTCCGCCCACGAGGTAGGCCGACAGGAAGGACAGCACGCGCGTGTGCGAGGGCTCGACGACGTAGCGGCGAAACCCCGGCAGCGTGATGCAGCTCGCCCCGCCCTGGTCGATCAGCGTGGTCACGCCCGAGTGCACGCCGCACAGGTCGGCGTTCAGGCCGAAGCGTCCGGTGACGCCCTCGTAGACATGGGCGTGGGTGTCGATCAGACCCGGCAGCACCAGCTGCCCGCGACAGTCGATCACCTCGACATCCGGCCCGACGGGCACCGGCAGGTCCGGTCCGATCGCGGTCACGCGGCCGGCCTCGACGAGCACGTCGAACAGGCCGTCCCGATCGCAGGTGGGGTCGATCAGACGACCGCCCTTGAGCAACGTTGTCTTCATCACGGATGGCCGGATCGCTGGTTCGATAACGCGTGGCCTACAGCATAATCCGTGCCATCGACAGCATGGAGCAGCGCACGATGCGTCCCACGAGGGTGCCGACATGAGCCGGGCGACGCAGCCCGATCCGATCGATGCGGCGCTCGATGCCGCGAGGGAGCGCTCGCCGCTGCTCGGGCGCCCCGGCTTCCTGATGCGCAGGCTCCACCAGATCCACACCGCGCTGTTCCTCGAGGAGACGGCGGCGTTCGGCATCACCCCGGTGCAGTACAGCCTGATCACCGCGCTGGCCGACCACGGCGAGATGGATCAGAACACCCTCGCGCTCGAGATCGGCCTGGAGCGGACATCGGCCGCCGAAGTGCTGCCGCGGCTCGAGACCCGCGGCGTGCTCGAGCGACGTCAGTGGCCCGAGGATCGGCGCGTCAAGCTCGTGCGCCTGACCCGCAGCGGTCGGGCGCTCGTCAAGCGCATGGCGCCCGCCGTGCAGCGCGCGCACGACCGCACCATCGAGCAGCTCGCCCCCGCCGAGCGCAAGCAGTTCATGCTGCAGATGATCCGGCTGGTCGAAGCCAACAACGACACGCGCGTCGCGCCGCTGCGGCTGCGCTGAGCACGGCGTCGCCGGCCCGGCCGGCGCGGCGTCCGCGGGCGCCTCCGATGCGGGGTATGCCCCACAACAGTGAGCGGGCACCACGCCGGCGCGGTCGCGCGGGCGCAACCGGTGCGGCTCGCGCCGCGCGCGGTCGTCGAGATAGGGGGTATGCCCCGCATCATCGGCCGCTGCGGGTCGCGGTTTCATCGCGGTATTTCCCTGATCTGCGTCAATGCCCCGAACGGCAGACGTGGCAGTGGCATGGCGATTGCTAGATCCACCGCGACACGTTCGCGTCCGCTCGCGGCGCGGCGTCCGAGGGAGTCTGGCCGATGAACCTGGAGGGAACCGCCGCGATCGTGACGGGCGCCGCCATGGGCATCGGCTTCGCGGCTGCCGAGCGGCTGGCCGAGCGTGGCGCGAGCGTGCTGATCGGCGACCTGCGCGGCGCGGCCGAAGCGGCCGATCGGCTGGTGGCGCGCGGCTTCGACGTCGTGGGTGCGACGGTCGACGTCTCCGACCCGGCGCAGGTCGAGGCGATGACGCGGCTGGCGGAGTCGCGCTTCGGCCGCCTCGATGCGCTGGTGAACAACGCCGGCATCTACTCGACCCTGACCCCGCGCCCGTTCGAGGAGATCGATCCCGAGGAATGGCGCCGGGTGTTCGACGTCAACGTCTTCGGCCTCTTCCTCACCTGCCGTGCCGCGCTGCCCGCGTTCAGGCGGGCGGGCGGCGGGCGCATCGTGAACATCTCGTCGGGCGTCGCCTTCAAGGGCAACCCCTGGATGGCGCACTACGTGGCCAGCAAGGGCGCCGTGATCTCGCTGACGCGTGCGCTCGCCACCGAGCTCGGCCGTCACCGCGTGCTGGTCAACAGCGTGGCGCCGGGCTTCACGCTGAGCGACGGCGTGCATCTGAATCCGACGCTGGTCGAGGGCGTGCGCGAGCCGTCGCTGCGCAACCGGGTGCTCGGTCGCGACATGGTGCCGGACGACCTGGTCGGCGCGATCGAGTTCTTCTGCGGCAACCAGTCGGCGTTCATCACCGGGCAGACGCTGGTGGTCGACGGCGGCGCGTACTTCCACTGAACGCCCGGCCTCACGTGTCCACCGCCATCCCCGTCATCGATCTCGACCCCGCGCTGCGCGGCGGGGCCGGCGCGCGTGCACGGGTCGCGCACGATATCGACCGGGCCTGCGTCGAGACGGGCTTCTTCACGATCCGCGGGCACGGCGTGCCGGCCGGGGTGGTGCAGGCGCTGCGCGACGGCGCGCGTGCGTTCTTCGAGCTGCCGCTCGAGGAGAAGCTGCGCGCCCAGCCCGCGGATCCGCAGGTGCCGCGCGGCTACCGCGTGCTCGGCTTCGACGCCCTGGCCCGCGGCAATGCGGTCCAGGCGCCCGGCGACCTGAAGGAGTACTACCACTTCGGTCGCGAGGGCTGGCCCGACGATCCGTACTACACCGGCGAGTCCGGACGCCGCTACTTCGTGCCGAACCGCTGGCCCGAGCGGCCCGCCGGCCTGGCCGCGGCCGCGCAGGCCTACTACGCCGAGATGGAGCGCCTGACCGGCGACCTGATGGCGCTCGCCGCGATCGCGCTGGGCGTGCGCGAGGACTTCTTCGTCGACAAGATCGACCGCCACATCACGGCGATGCGGCTGAACTTCTATCCGGCGCTCGACGCGCCGCCCGCGCCGGGCCAGATGCGCGCCGGCGAGCACACCGACTACGGCCTGCTCACGATCCTCAACGGCGAGGACGTCCCCGGCGGGCTCGAGGTGCGCACCCGCGACGGCCACTGGATCCGCTGCGTCACCGCGGCCGACACCTTCGTCGTCAACATCGGCGACCTGCTGATGCGCTGGACCAACGACCGCTGGCTGTCCAACGTGCATCGCGTCGCGAACCCGCCGCCCGACGCCGGACCGGGGGCCGCACGGACCTCGATCGCCTTCTTCCACCACCCGAACTACGACGCGCGGGTGGACTGCATCGCACCGCCCGGCGAGGCCCGCTACCCGAGCGTGCTGTCCGGCGAGTACCGCGACCTGAAGTACCGGCAGACGAGGGTGTGAGCCGATGAGCCCCGCGCCCGCAGGAGAGCCCCGCATGGATCCGTATCCCTCGACCCCGCAGCCCGGCCGCCGTGCCGGTCCCGGCCAGCCCTCGCGACCGTGCGGCCCCGCCCGCGGCGCCGCCCGCCGATGAACGCGCCCGAGCGTCCCGGCGTCCTGCACGCCCCGCGCGTCGTCGACACCGGCATCGGCCGGCCGGTGCCGCGCAAGGAGGACCGGCGCCTGCTGCTCGGACGCGGCCAGTTCGTCGGCGACATCCGGATGCCGGACGTGCTCGACGTCGCCTTCGTGCGGGCGCCGCTCGCGCACGCCCGTCTGGGCGCGATCCACAAGCCGCCGGGCATGGAGGCGTTCGTCTACACGATGGACGACATGCGCGACGTGCGTCCGATCCTCGCCGCCTCGGCGCTGCCGGGCTTCAGGCGCTCGGTGCAGCATCCGCTCGCCCGCGGCAAGGTGCGCTTCGCGGGCGAGCCGGTGGTCGCGTGTGTGGCGCCGTCGCGTGCGCGCGCCGAGGACATCGCCGCGCAGGTGGTCGTCGACTACGAGGACCTGCCGGTGCTGGCCGACATGGCGACCTCGCTGGCCTCGGACAGCCGCGTGCACGACGACTGGGACGACAACCTTTTCGTCGAGAGCCGGGTCGAGCGTCGCGTCGCCCCCGTCACCGGCGCGCCGACACGGACCGTGCGCCGGCGGCTGCGCACCTCGCGCCAGTGCATGATGCCGCTCGAGGGCCGTGCGGTGCTGTGCTGGTGGGACCACCGGCTGGACCAGCTGGTGATGTACACGGCGGCGCAGATCCCGCACATCAACCGCACGGGCCTGGCGGAGTGCCTGCAGCTCGACGAGGGGCAGATCCGGGTGATCTCGCCCGACGTCGGCGGCGGCTTCGGCTACAAGGCGCTGCTGCTGCCCGAGGAGATCTGCTGCGCGTGGCTCGCCCGCCGGCTGGGGCGGCCGGTGCGCTGGCTCGAGGACCGTCGCGAGCAGCTCGGCGCCAACGCGAACTGCCGCGAGCATGCCTACGACATCGCGGTCGAGGTCGAGGCCGACGGCCGGCTCGTCGGCATCGAGTGCGACGCGCTGGTCGACTCGGGGGCGTACTCGTCGTACCCGTTCACCGCCTGCCTCGAGGCGGCGCAGGTGGGCTCGATCCTGCCCGGCCCCTACACGATGGACAGCTACGTCTGCCGCACCCGCGCGGTGGCGACCAACAAGCCGCCGATCCTGCCGTACCGCGGCGTCGCGCGCACCGGCGTGTGCTTCGCGCTCGAGCTGATGCTCGATGCGGCCGCGCGCGAGCTCGGCATCGAACCCTGGGCGCTGCGTGCGAAGAGCCTGGTGCCGGCCTCGGCCATGCCGTTCACGAACATCACGAACAAGATGTTCGACTCGGGCGACTACCTGAGCTGCATGACGAAGGCGGTGGCGGCACTCGGCTGGGAGGTGTGGCGCGAGCGCCAGCGCGCCGCGCTCGTCGCCCGGCCGGGGCACCGGATCGGCCTGGGACTCGCGATCTTCTGCGAGCAGGGCGCGCATGGCACCTCGGTCTATCACGGCTGGGGCATCCCGATGGTGCCCGGCTACGAGCAGTGCTCGGCACGCTTCACCCCCGACGGCATCCTCGAGCTGCGGGTCGGCGTGCACTCGCACGGCCAGGGCATGGAGACCTCGCTCGCGCAGGTCGCGCACACGGTGCTCGGCGTCGACATCGAGCGGGTGCGCGTGGTGCACGGCGACACCGGTGCCTCGCCGTACTCGACCGGCACCTGGGGCTCGCGCAGCGCGGTGATGGCGGGCGGTGCGGTCGGCACGGCCTGCGAGGCGCTCGCCAAGCGGCTGCTCGGCATCGCGGCGGGGCTGCTCGGCGTCGAGGCCGACACGCTCGTCCTCGAGCAGGGCGCGGTGCTGCGGCCCGGCCACCCCGACCGCCTGAGCATCGAGACGCTCGCGCACACCTGGTACCGCGCGCCGCAGAAGGTCCCGGCGAGCGTGGATCCGGGCGGGCTCGAGGTGGTGGTCGGCTACAAGACGCGGCCCGACACCGGCACGTTCAGCTATGCGTGCCACGCCTGCGCGGTCGAGGTCGATGTCGCCACCGGGCGCGTGTCGATCCTTGACTACGCGATCTGCGAGGACGGCGGCACGCTGCTCAACCCGATGATCGTCGAGGGGCAGCTCCTCGGCGGGCTGGCGCAGGGCATCGGCACGGCGCTCTACGAGGAGATGCCGTTCGACGACCAGGGCCAGCCGCTCGCCTCGACGCTGGCCGACTACCTGCTGCCCGGTGCCGGCGAGATCCCGAGCCCGCGCATCGTCCACATGGAGACGCCCAGCCCGCACACGCTGTTCGGGCAGAAGGGCATCGGCGAGGGGGGCGCGATCGCGCCGCCGGCGGCGATCGTCAACGCGGTCAACGACGCGCTGCACGCGCTCGGCGCCGAGCTGACCGAGTGCCCCGCGTCGCCCGAGCGCGTGCTCGCGGCTCTGGCGGCCGCGCGCGACGGAGCGCCGGCATGAAGGCCGTCGCCTACGCCATCGAGCGCGCCGCATCGGTCGAGGCGGCGGTGCTGCGCCTGGCCGGCACCGACGGCGCCTGCAAGCCGGTCGCGGGCGGGCAGTCGCTCGGCGCGATGCTCAACCTCAGGCTCGCCCAGCCCGAGCGCCTCGTCGACCTCGATGCGCTCGAGGCGCTGACCGGCGTGCGGGAGAGCGCCACCGAGGTCGTCTTCGGTGCGATGACCACGCATGCGGCCATCGAGGACGGCCGCGTGCCCGATCCGAGCGGCGGTCTGATGCGCAGTGTCGCGCGCGGCATCGCCTACCGCGCCGTGCGCAACCGCGGCACGCTGGGCGGCAGCCTGTGCCATGCGGATCCGGCGGCCGACTGGGTCAGCACGATGCCGCTGCTGGGGGCGGTGATGCTGCTGGCCGGCCCGCAGGGCACGCGCGAGCTGCCCGCCGCCGGCTTCATGGTCTCGGCCTTCGAGACCGCGCTGGCCGATGGCGAGCTGCTGGTGGGCGTGCGCGTGCCGCGGCGCTCGGCCGCGGCGCGCTGGTCGTACCGCAAGTTCTGCCGCAAGACGGGCGAGTTCGCGCAGGCGCTGGTCGGTGCGCTGCACGACCCCGCCGACGGCACCGAGCGCCTGGTGATCGGCGCGCTCGACGGCGCGCCCCGGATCCTCGAGCGCGCCGGGCTGCTGCGCGGCCTGGCCGACCCGGCGAACCGCGCCGCGCTTCTCGCCGAGGCCGACCTCGGGCTCGATGCCACGCGCGGCGCGCTGACGGCCGAGATGCTGCGTCTCGTCGCCGACGACCTGGGAGACCTCGGATGAGCACCCCGCAGCTCGACTTCCCGCCCGTGGCGACCGCCACGATCCGCCTGCACGTCAACGGCCACGAGCGCACGCTCGAGGTCGAGCCGCGCACGCACCTGGCCGACGCGCTGCGCGAGCAGTGCGGTCTGACGGCCACGCACCTCGGCTGCGAGCACGGCGTGTGCGGCGCCTGCACGGTCGAGGTCGACGGTGCGCCGCAACGGGCCTGCCTGCAGTCGGCGACCCGCTTCGTCGGCCGCTCGGTCCGCACGCTCGAGGCCTTCGACGACGACCCGGTGATGGCGATGCTGCGCGATGCCTTCAGTGCCGAACACGCGCTGCAGTGCGGCTACTGCACGCCGGGGATGCTGATGACCGCGCGCGACATCGTGCTGCGGCTGCCCGAGGCCGACGAGGCGCGGATCCGCGAGGAGCTGGCCGGCAACCTGTGCCGCTGCACCGGCTACGTCGGCATCGTCCGTGCGATCGAGCGCGTGCTGGCCGCGCGCGGCCCGAGCGCGGCCGGATCAGGGGCCGTGGCAGGCGCAATGGCAAGAGCAGGGGCGGGCGATGCAGCTTGAGCAGGGCTTCGAGCTCGCGGCGCCGCCGGCAGTGGTCTGGCAGGCGTTCCACGAGCTCGAGCTGCTGGTCGGCTGCCTGCCCGGGGCCGCGCTCGATCCGTCGAAGCCGAGCGCCGATCCGGGCGATGCGGCGCTGCTGTTCAAGGTGAAGCTCGGCCCGATCGCGGCGAGCTTCGCGGGCATCGGACGGCTCGAGCTCGACGAGGCGTCCCGCAGTGGCCGCTTCGCCGGCAGCGCGGTCGACGCGCGCACCGCGAGCCGCGTCAAGGGCGAGGCTCGCTTCGAGGTCCTGCCCACCGACACCGGCACGCGGGTCGCGCTCGTCGTCGACTACACGATCAGCGGCGCGCTCGCCCAGTTCGGCCGTGCGGGCATCACGCGCGCGCTGGCCGAGGAGCTCACGCGGCAGTTCGCGGCGAACCTGCAGGCCGCGTTGCCGCAGGTGGCGCAGGTGGCGCAGGTGGCGCCGATGCCGCCTGCGTCGCAGGCGTCTCATGCCCCGCAGCCCGCCCCGCAGCCCGCCCCACAGCTCGCCCCGCCTCCGGAAGACGGCCCGATCCGCACCGCCACCGGCGTCGACACCACCAGCACGGCCGTGGCCGACCGCGCGATCGCGGCGGCCGCCTCCAGCGCACGTGCGGCAGCCCCCGCAGCACGCCCCCCGGCGGCGCCCGTCCATGCGCCGCTCGATCTCTGGGCGCTGCTGCGGCACTGGTTCCGAAGCCTCTGGCGTCGCGAACCTCGCTAGACGCGCCGCCCGCGATCGCCTGCTCCCCGCTCCCCGCCCGCCCACTCCACCCCGTACAAGGATCATCGCAATGAGGACCCTCTCGAAGACTCTCGCCGCCGTCGCCGGCGTCGCCGCACTGGCGGCCGGCCCCGCGAGCGCGCAGGAGACGATCAAGATCGGCGTGACCCAGCCGCTGACCGGTGCCGTCGCGGCCTCGGGCAACTACGTGACCGCCGGCGCGAAGATCGCCGCCGACGTGGTCAACAAGAAGGGCGGCGTGCTGGGCCGCAAGCTCGAGCTGGTGATCGAGGACAACAAGTCCAATCCGCGCGAGGCGGTGAACTCGGTCGAGAAGCTGATCCTCAAGGACAAGGTGCCGGTGATGATGGGCGCCTGGAGCTCGACGTTCACGCTGGCGGTGATGCCCAAGCTCGTCGAGTACGGCGTGCCGATGGTCGTCGAGACCGCGTCGTCCGGGAAGATCACCACCGCCGGCAACCCCTGGGTCTTCCGGATCAGCCCGACCTCGCAGATGGAGGCGATCGCCTTCGGCAAGAAGCTCGACACGGTGACGCCGGCGATCAAGCGGGTCGACTTCCTGTCGGTCAACAACGACTGGGGTCTGGGCGCCGCCGCCGAGTTCAAGAAGCTCTTCGAGTCCCGGGGCATCGCCGTCGGCCGCCTGGAGACGATGACGCCCGACGCGACCGACCTGTCGGCGCAGCTCGCGGCGCTCAAGGCCTCGGGCGCGGACACGCTGATCGTCACCTCCGGCATCGAGCAGCTCACGCTCGCGATCCGTCAGGCCGCCGAGCAGCGCCTGCCGCAGCGGATCATCACCACCGGCGGCTCGTTCCCCGAGCCGCTGCTGAAGTCGCCCGGACCGAAGGGCTACGCGAGCGAGCACCTGCTGTTCTTCGCGCCGTGGTCGGTCGAGCGGGCCAAGTACCCCGAGGTGGCCAAGGAGTACGTGTCCGAGTGGAACGCGCGCTCGCTGCCGTTCGCCGGGCAGACCGAGGGCTTCCGGGGCTATGACGCCATCCTCACCATCGTCGAGGCGCTGCGCATCGCCGGCAAGGCCGAGCCCGAGGCGATCCGCGATGCGCTCTGGAAGGTGAAGATCAAGGGCGTCAACGGCGACATCGCCTTCGAGAAGGAAGGCCCTGCCGGCAAGGAGAGCGGTCAGGCCCAGCCGAACGTCTACGTCGTCGAGCTCAAGGACGGCAACGTCACCGTCCGATAAGGGCGTCCTGCAACGAGGGGCCGGGCGCGCGAGCGCCCGGCCGACCGGAGACCGCGTGGACCAGCTGCTGCAGCACCTCCTGAACGGCCTCGTGCTGGGCGCGACCTACGCGCTGCTCGGCATCGGCCTGACGCTGATCTTCGGGATCATGCGGGTCGTCAACTTCGCGCACGGCGAGCTCTACGCGCTGGGCGCCTACGTGTCCTACGCCTTCGTGTCGGTGCTCGGCCTGAACTACTTCGGGTCGATCGTCGCGGCCGCCGCGGTCGGCCTGGCCGCCGGCGCGCTCATCGAGCGGCTGCTGCTGCGACGTCGCGACCTGACCTCGATCGACGAGGTCATGCTGATCATGATCGGCACGATGCTGATCATGCAGAACGCCGAGCTGCTCGCCTGGGGCGGCGTCGCCAAGGCGGTGCCCTCGCCGTTCCCGCAGGACGCGCTGGTGTTCGGCGCGGTGTCGGTGGCGCCGATCCGGCTCTTCATGCTGATCACCGCCTGCGTGCTGCTGGTGGTGTTCTACCTGCTGATCGAGCACTCGCGGCTGGGCCTGTCGATGCGCGCGACCTTCCAGGACCGCGACGCGGCCAAGATCTGCGGCGTGAACGTCTCGCGGGTCTACACGCTGACCTTCGCGCTCGGCTCGTGCCTTGCCGCCATCGCGGGGGCGCTGCTCGCCCCGGTGTTCCTCGTCAATCCGACCATGGGCGACCTCGCCAGCCTCAAGGCCTTCGCGATCGTGATCCTGGGCGGACTCGGCAACCTCGCCGGGGCGGCGCTCGGCGGCTTCGTGCTCGCGCTGGTCGAGGAGTTCGGCGCCGGCTACATCTCGACCTCGTACCGCGACGCGATCGGCTTCCTGCTGATCCTCGTGGTGATGATCCTGCGCCCGCAGGGGCTCTTCGCGGCCAAGGAACGGGTGGGCTGATGGGCGCGAAGCAGGGCGTCTTCCTCGCGTGCGTCGCGGCGTTCGCCGTGCTGCCGCTGCTGTGGCCGGATCCGTACGTGCTGTCGGTGGTGGCCTCGTGCGGGATCTTCATCGTCGCCGCCATCAGCCTGAACCTGCTGCTGGGCTTCACCGGGCAGCTCAGCCTCGGCCATGTCGCGTTCTTCGGCATCGGCGCCTACACCACGGCGCTGCTGTCGGTCGGCTTCGACGTCGACCTGCTCGGTACCGGCCAGCCCTTCGTCGTCACCCCCAAGCCGGTGTGGCTCGCGTTCGCGAGCGGCATCGCGGTCGCCGGCCTCTTCGGCGGACTGGTCGGGCTGCTGGCGTTCCGCGTGCGCGGCGCCTACTTCGTCATCGTGACGATCAGCTTCGCGCAGGTGATGCGCATGGTCGCGCTCAACTGGGTCGACCTCACCGAGGGCCCGATGGCGATCAACGGCATCCCGCCGCTGACGCTGTGGACGCCGGGCGCGGGCGTGATGCGCCTCGCCACCAAGGCCTCGACCTACTGGCTGGTGCTGGCGGTCGCGGTGGCGGCCTACCTGCTGGTCGCCGCGCTGGTGCACAGCCGCGTGGGGCGGGCGATGATCGCGCTGCGCGAGAACGAGACGCTGGCCCGTTCGATCGGCATCGACGTGACCCACTACCTGCGGATCGCGGCGGTGGGCGCCGCGGGCATCGCCGGCGCCGCCGGCGGGCTCTATGCGCACACCGTGCGGATCATCGATCCCGACGTGTTCATGTTCATGTTCACCGTGACGATGGTGATCATGGTCATCGTGGGCGGCAAGGGCACGCTCGCCGGACCGGTGGTCGGCGGCCTGATCTTCGGCCTGCTGCCCGAGGCGCTGCGCGGCGTGCTCAGGCCCGAGGTGCAGTGGATCATCTACGGCGCGCTGATGATCGCCGTGCTGGTGTTCATGCCGAAGGGCATCGTGCC
>CAIUGQ010000195.1 GCA_903898725.1 uncultured Burkholderiales bacterium
CACAGGGGGCACAGGGGGCATGAGGCTCATGGTCATCGGTCGTGATTCGCGGGTCGGCACGACGTCGCGGGTCGGGCATCGGTTCGTCCGAGCGGTCGAGGCTCGCGAGGCGTGCACCGGGCTGGGGCGGCGGGCCGCAGATCGTGTCGCGCCGGACAGAATTGGTCGGGTCGTTCCGTTTTTTTCATCCCTTGTCACACGGTCACGCTGCCCGATAGTGGGAAACGCGCGATCGGTCGACGACGAGCCGACCGCGACCCCCCCCGCAGCGGCCGAGTGCCCTCGCGGGCCATCGAACCCCTGTCGGATCGGACCATCATGACCAAGTTCCTCCTCTCGTTCTGCGTCGCGGTCGCGGCGCTCCTCTCCACCCCCATCGCCCACGCCAACGACTACGCCGACCTGCGCGTGAAGGCGACGGCCGCACGCGAGTCCCTGGTGACGATGCTCACCAACAAGGACAAGCGCGGCCCGGACCAGCAGAAGATCGTCAAGGACACCGCCGACGTGGTGAGCGCCCAGCTCACGAAGCTCAAGGCGCCGGCCGGCAAGGACGCGCAGATGAAGGAGCTCGTCGAGGTCTGGGGTGCGTTCAAGAAGACCCGTGAAGCCGATCTCGTGCCCGCGATCCTCGCCGGCCGCGACGACGAGGCGCGCAAGCTCGCCGGCGGCGTGCAGAAGGAGCGCTACACGCGCGTCCAGGAGCTGATCGGCGAGCTCGGCGGCTGATACCCGGCGTCTTCGGATCGGCCTCCTCCATCGACGTCTGCACGGACACCGCCCATGAAAGCAATTCCCCTGTCCATCGGTCTGCGGGTCACGCTCGCCTTCGGCACGGTACTGGCCACCATCGGCCTGCTCGTGGGCGCGGTGCTCTGGCAGCTGGCGGCCTCGGTCGCCAGCGCCGAGCGCATCGGCGGGGGCGTGCAGACGCTCGCGGGCACGGCCTCGCTGGATGCGCTCGCGAAGGACAACGCGATCGCGAGCATGGTGATCCTGCTGTCGCCCAGCGAGAAGCAGCAGGCCAAGCTGGCCAACGAGATCACTGCCCGCGACGAGCGGATGGTGCGCGAGCTCGAGAGCATCGCGGGCCGGCTGTCGGGCTCGCCCGAGGATGCCGAGCTGCTGGAGGCGGTGCGCAAGCGCCACGCGACGCAGCGCGCGGGCGTGCAGCGGATCGTCAAGCTGGTGCAGTCGGGCAAGCAGGCCGAGGCGGCGTTCTCGGCCGACGAGGAGATGATCCCGATGATGGCGCCGTTCCTCGACGCCATCGCCAAGCTCGATGCCCGTCAGTTCGAGACGCTGCGTGCCTCCGAGGCCGAGGCCGAGGCGCTGCTCGGTTCGATGCGCGGCACGGTGATCGGTGCCGGGCTGGCCGCGGCGCTGCTGGCCGCGGCGGCCGGCATCTGGCTGGTCCGCAGCGTGACCGGTCCGCTGCGCCACGCGGTGACGGTGGCCGAGCGCGTCGCCGGCGGCGACCTGACGGTGCGCGCCAACCCGAGCGGCCGCGACGAGGTGTCGCAGCTGCTGAGTGCGCTGGACCGGATGACGTCAGCACTCTCCTCGATCGTCACCGACGTGCGCGAGGGCTCGCAGACGATCGCGGTGCGCTCGCAGGAGATCGCTGCGGGCACGGTCGAGCTGTCGCAGCGCACCGAGCAGGCGGCGAGCAACCTGCAGACCACCGCCTCGTCGATGGACGAGCTGAACTCGGCGGTGCGGCAGACCTCGGACAACGTCGAGCTCGCCACGCAGCTCGCCGCCGGGACCCAGGCCTCGGTGGTCGACGGCGGCCGGCTCATGGAGCGGGCGGTCGCGACGATGGACGAGATCTCGACCAGCTCGCGGCGCATCGCCGAGATCACTGGCGTGATCGACGGGATCGCCTTCCAGACCAACATCCTCGCGCTCAACGCCGCGGTCGAGGCGGCCCGCGCGGGCGAGCAGGGGCGCGGCTTCGCGGTCGTCGCCAGCGAAGTGCGCAGCCTCGCGCAACGCTCGGCGACGGCGGCACGCGAGGTCAAGCAGCTGATCGATGCCAGCGCGGCCCGGATCGACGAGGGTGCGGCGCTGGTCAAGGA
>CAIUGQ010000196.1 GCA_903898725.1 uncultured Burkholderiales bacterium
CCTGGCTGACGGTCGAGGCCCATCCCGACGTCATCTTCGAGACACCGGTCGCCGAGCGGCTGTCGCGCGCCTACGGGCTGCTCGGCATCGACCCGGCGTTCCTGTCGTCGTCCGCCGGGCATGCCTGAGCCACGGGGCGGCCGCGCCGCCCCGAACGGAGTGATCGGCCGCGCCGCCCCGGACACGGTACTCGGCGCCGCCGCCCCGGACACGGTGCTCGGCCGTACCGCCCCGGAGACCCTGCTCGGTTTCGACTTCGGCATTCGCCGGATCGGGGTCGCGATCGGCAACACGCTGACCGGCGACGCCCGGGCGCTCGCGATCGTCGATGCGGTGCCCGTCGACCGCCGCTTCGAGCGGATCGGCGCGCTGCTGCGCGAGTGGCAGCCGCAGCGGCTGGTCGTCGGCCGACCGCTCGACGAGGACGGCGCGCCGACCGAGACCACCCGCCTGTCGGACCGGTTCGCCAACCAGCTGAACGGGCGCTTCGGCCTGCCGGTGGCGCGCGTCGACGAGCGTTTTTCCAGCCGCGAAGCTCAGGCTATCATCGCGTCCGCCGGTGGCCGTGCCGGTGCCGACGACGACGGCGTGGCCGCGGCGGTCATCCTGTCGCAGTACCTCGACGGGCTGCGCCGCAGCCCCGGTGCCGACCCCGCTCAAGAGACCCCGACCCGATGACCGATCCCGCTGCCGCCGACGCGAGCCCGCGAACGCTCGACGCCGAGGCGATCTATGCCGCGCTCAAGGCGTCGGTGGCCGGGCGCCTCGCCGCCGCCGACGGCGGGCGGCCCGCGATCGTCGGCATCCACAGCGGCGGGGCCTGGATCGCGCGGCGCCTGCACGAGGAACTGTGCCCCGATGCGCCGCTCGGCTTCCTGTCCAGCGCCTTCCACCGCGACGACTTCTCCGAGCGCGGCCTGCGCGCGGCCGGCGGGTCCGGCACGACGCGCATCGACTTCCCGGTCGACGGCGCCGACATCGTGCTGGTCGACGACATCCTCTACACCGGCCGCACGGTGCGCGCCGCGCTGAACGAACTGTTCGACTACGGCCGTCCGGCGCGCGTCGCGCTCGCCGTGCTGCTCGATCGCGGTGGCCGCGAGCTGCCGGTCCAGGCCGACCACGTCGGCGCCGCGCTGCCGCTCGCGCCCGGCCAGGGCTTCGTGCTCGGCCGCGGCGACGACGGCCGCTTCACGCTGGTGGTGGAGCCCGCCTGATGCGACATCCGCAACTCAACGAGCACGGCGAGCTGCGCCACCTGCTCACCATCGAAGGCCTGCCGCGCGACATCGTCACGCACGTGCTCGACACCGCCTCGTCGTTCCTCGAGGTCAGCGACCGCAAGGTGAAGAAGGTGCCGCTGCTGCGCGGCAAGTCCGTCTTCAACCTGTTCTTCGAGAACAGCACGCGCACGCGCACCACCTTCGAGATCGCGGCCACGCGGCTGTCGGCCGACGTGGTGAACCTCGACGTGCGGACCTCCTCGGCCTCGAAGGGCGAGTCGCTGCTCGACACCATCGACAACCTCGCCGCGATGCACGCCGACGTCTTCGTCGTGCGGCACGCCCAGAGCGGCGCCCCGTACATGATCGCCCAGCACGTCGGCCCCGGCCTGCACGTGATCAATGCCGGTGACGGCCGGCACGCGCACCCCACGCAGGGGCTGCTCGACATGTACACGATCCGCCACTTCAAGAAGGACTTCACCAACCTGACGGTGGCGGTGGTGGGCGACGTGCTGCACTCGCGCGTGGCGAGGAGCGACATCCACGCGCTGACCACGCTCGGCGTGCCCGAGGTGCGGGTGATCGCGCCGCTCACGCTGCTGCCGCCCGGGCTCGAGCAGATGGGCGTGCGCACCTTCACCGACATGCGCGCGGGCCTGAAGGACGTCGACGTCGTGATCATGCTGCGGCTGCAGAACGAGCGCATGCGCGGCGCGCTGCTGCCCTCGGCGCAGGAGTACTTCAAGCACTACGGCCTGACCGCCGAGAAGCTCGCGCTCGCCAAGCCCGACGCGATCGTCATGCACCCCGGCCCGATGAACCGCGGCGTCGAGATCGATTCCGCCGTCGCCGACGGCGCGCAGTCGGTGATCCTCGAGCAGGTGACCTTCGGCATCGCGGTGCGCATGGCGGTGATGAGCATCCTCGCGGGCAACCGCTGACCGGCCCCGACGAGCCCGACACGATGAGACTGACGATCACCGGCGCCCGCGTCATCGACCCCGAGAGCGGGCTCGACGCGACCACCGACCTGCACGTGGCCGACGGACGCGTCGCGGCCGTCGGCGCCGCGCCCGACGGCTTCGAGGCGATCCGCCACATCGACGCCCGCGGCCTGGTGGCCTGCCCCGGCTTCGTCGACCTGGCCGCGCGGCTGCGCGAGCCCGGCTTCGAGTACAAGGCGACGCTGGAATCCGAGATGCAGGCCGCGCTCGCCGGCGGCGTGGCGCGCCTCGTCTGCCCGCCCGACACCGATCCGCCGCTCGACGAGCCGGGCCTGGTCGAGATGCTCAAGCACCGGGCGCGCAGCCTCGCCCGCACGCACCTGTATCCGCTGGGCGCGCTCACCGTCGGCCTCAAGGGCGAGGTGATCACCGAGATGGCCGAGCTGGCCGAGGCGGGCTGCGTGGGCTTCTCGCAGGCCAGCGTGCCGCTGGTCGACACCCAGGTGCTGGCGCGCGCGATGCAGTACGCGAGGAGCTTCGGCTTCACGGTGTGGCTGCAGCCGCAGGACGCGTTCCTCTCGCGCGGCGGCGTCGCGCACAGCGGCCCGGTGTCCGGACGGCTCGGGCTGCCCGGCGTGCCGGTCACCGCCGAGACGGTCGCGCTGCACACCATCTTCGAGCTGATCCGCGGCAACGGCTGTCGGGTCCACCTGTGCCGGCTGTCCTCGGCGGCCGGCGTCGAACTGGTGCGGGCCGCCAAGCGCGAAGGCCTGCCGGTGACCGCCGACGTCGGCGTCCACCATCTGCACGTGACCGACGTCGACATCGGCTACTTCGACAGCGCCTGCCGTGTCGACCCGCCGTTCCGCGCCCAGCGCGACCGCGACGCGCTGTGCGCGGCGCTGGCCGACGGCACGATCGACGCGGTCTGCTCCGACCACACGCCGGTCGACGACGACGCGAAGCTCGTGCCCTTCGGCGAGGCGGAGCCGGGCGTGACCGCGCTCGAGCTGCTGCTGCCGCTGACGCTGTCCTGGGCGGCGCGCAGCCGCGTGCCGCTCGCGACCGCGCTGTCGCGCCTGACCCGCGATCCGGAGCGCATCGCCCGCTGTGGCGGCGGCTCGCTCGCGCCCGGCGCGCCGGCCGACGTGGTGCTCTTCGACCCGACCGAGCCGTGGGTGGTGTCGGCCTCGACGCTGGTCAGCCAAGGGCATCACACGCCCTTCGCCGGCCGCGAGGTGCTCGGCCGGGTGCGTGCCACCCTGGTGGGCGGGCGCCCGGCCTTCGAGCGCTAGTTCAGGCGGCGGCCAGCCGCCGCACGTAGGCCTCGACGTCACCGCGCCAGTCGGGCATCACGCAGCCGAAGGTGTCGGCCAGGCGCGAGCAGTCGAGCAGCGAGTTCGCGGGGCGCTGCGCCGGCGTCGGGTAGGCCGAGGCCGGGATCGGCTCGACCTGCTCGGCCCGCACCTTGAGCCGGTCCGCCCAGGGCGGCAGCGTCTGCGCCACCGACAGCACGCAGCGTGCGTAGTCGGTCCAGGTCGTCTCGCCGGCGGCCGACGCGTGGTACACGCCGCGCCGCTCGCCCAGCCAGCCCGCCGCGTCGCCCGAAGCCAGCGCCTGGCGGGCGATCGCCTCGCTCGCCTCGGCCAGGCGTCCGGCCCAGGTCGGCGCCCCGTGCTGGTCCGACACCACGCGCAGCGCATCGCGTTCGGTCGCGAGCCGCAGCATCGTCTTCGCGAAGTTCGCGCCGTGGTCGCCGTAGACCCAGCTGGTGCGCAGCACCACCGACGCGCAGGGCGAGGCCGCCAGCGCCTGCTCCCCGGCGAGCTTGGAGGCGCCGTACACGCTGAGCGGGCCGGTCGGGTCGGTCTCGACCCAGCGGCCCGCCTTGCGGCCGTCGAAGACGTAGTCGGTGGAGTAGTGCACGAGGATCGAACCGACGCGCGCGCAGGCGGCAGCGAGCGCCTCCGGGGCGCGGGCGTTCACCGCGAAGGCGGCGTCGCGGTCGGTCTCGGCGCGGTCGACCGCGGTATAGGCCGCGGCATTGAAGACCACCGTCGGCCGCGCCGAGTCGACCGCCGCCGCGACGGCGGCCGGATCGGCGAGGTCGAGTTCGTCGCGCCCCAGGGCGAGCAGCCCGGGCAGGCCCTGCAGTCGGCGCTCGAGCGCCCATCCGAGCTGGCCGTTGCGGCCGAGGATCATCGCTTTCATCTGTTTGGCGGGTGCGGGGTGGGAGGCGCCACGGCGCGGCGGCCACCGATTGTGCCCGATGTGCCGTCCTGCGGGCCGGGGGCAGGACGGCCCCGTGCCTGCGGGTACAATCCGATGCCATGCCTACGATCCTCGTGACCGGCGCGGCCGGCTTCATCGGTTCCAACTTCGTCCACCAGTGGATCGCCGCCGAGGCCGACGCCGTCGTCAGCCTCGATGCGCTGACCTACGCGGGCAACCTCGCGAACCTCGCCGCCGTCGAGGGCGACCCCCGGCACACCTTCGTGCACGGCGACATCTGCGACGCCGAGCTCGTCGGCGGCCTGATGCGCACGCACCGGCCGCGGGCCATCGTCCACTTCGCCGCCGAGTCGCACGTCGACCGCTCCATCCACGGGCCGGCGGCCTTCGTCAAGACCAACGTCGACGGCACGTTCACGCTGCTGCAGGCCGCGCTCGAGCACTGGCGCGGGCTGCAGGGCGCCGAGCGCGACGCGTTCCGCTTCCTGCACGTCTCCACCGACGAGGTCTACGGCTCGCTCGGCCCGCAGGATCCGCCGTTCGCCGAGACCAAGGCCTACGAGCCCAACAGCCCCTACTCGGCGAGCAAGGCCGCCTCGGACCACCTCGTGCGGGCCTGGCACCACACGTACGGCATGCCGGTGCTCACCACGAACTGCTCGAACAACTACGGGCCGTTCCAGTTCCCCGAGAAGCTGATCCCGCTGGTGATCCACAACGCGCTGGCGGGCCGCCCGCTGCCGATCTACGGCGACGGCTCCAACGTGCGCGACTGGCTCTACGTCGGTGACCACTGCAGCGCGGTGCGCGCGGTGCTGGCCGGCGGCGAGCCGGGCCGGGTCTACAACGTCGGCGGCTGGAACGAGATGACCAACCTGCAGGTCGTCCACACGATCTGCGACCTGCTCGACGAGATGCGCCCCGACCCGGCCGGTCCGCACCGCCGGCTGATCACCTACGTCACCGACCGGCCCGGCCACGACCGGCGCTACGCGATCGATGCCCGGCGCATCGCCGCCGAGCTCGGCTGGAAGCCGGCACAGACCTTCGAGACCGGCATCCGCGAGACGGTGCGCTGGTATCTGGATCACGCGCAGTGGGTCGCCGACGTCGTCAGCGGCGACTACCGCAGCTGGGTCTCCCGCAACTACGCCGCCCGCTGAGCGGCGGCCCTCCAGGGATCCCCCGATGGCACGCAAGGGCATCATCCTCGCAGGCGGCTCCGGCACGCGCCTGTATCCGGTGACCAAGGCGGTCTCCAAGCAGCTGCTGCCGGTCTACGACAAGCCGATGGTGTACTACCCGCTGTCGGTGCTGATGCTCGCCGGCATCCGCGACATCCTCATCATCTCGACGCCGACCGACACGCCGCGCTTCGCCGACCTGCTCGGCGACGGCAGCGCCTGGGGCCTGAACCTGAGCTACTGCGTGCAGCCCTCGCCCGACGGTCTCGCGCAGGCGTTCATCCTCGGTCGTGACTTCGTCGGCGGCGATCCGTCGGCGCTGATCCTCGGCGACAACCTGTTCTACGGCCACGACCTCGCCGCGATGGTGCGCCGCGCCGCGGCGCGCGAGACCGGAGCCACGGTGTTCGCCTATCACGTCAACGATCCCGAGCGCTACGGCGTGGTCGAGTTCGATGCCGCGAACCGCGCGATCAGCCTCGAGGAGAAGCCGCTCAAGCCGCGTTCGCGCTATGCGGTCACGGGGCTGTACTTCTACGACCGCCGGGTCTGCGACATCGCGGCTGCGGTCGTGCCCTCGGCGCGCGGCGAGCTCGAGATCACCGACGTGAACCGCGCCTACCTCGAGCTCGGTGCGCTCGACGTCGAGGTGATGGGCCGCGGCTACGCATGGCTCGACACCGGGACCCACGAGTCGCTGCTGCAGGCCTCGTCGTTCATCGAGACGATCGAGTCGCGCCAGGGCCTGAAGGTCGCCTGCCCCGAGGAGATCGCGTTCCGCGCCGGCTGGATCGGCGCCGAGCAGCTCGAGCGCCTCGCGCGGCCGCTGGCGAAGAACGGCTACGGGCAGTACCTGCTGCGCGTGCTCGACGAGAAAGTGCTCTGAGGTCCCGCCCATGAAGGTCATCGAGACGACGCTCCCGGGCGTGCTGCTGATCGAGCCGAAGGTGTTCGGCGATGCGCGCGGCTTCTTCTTCGAGAGCTGGAACGAGCGGACGTTCCGCGAGGCCACCGGCATCGCGCTGCCGTTCGTGCAGGACAACCACTCGCGCTCGGTGCGCGGCGTGCTGCGTGGCCTGCACTACCAGCTGGTCAAGCCGCAGGGCAAGCTCGTGCGCTGCACCTCGGGCGAGGTCTTCGACGTCGCGGTCGACCTGCGCCGCTCGTCACCGCACTTCGGCAAGTGGTTCGGCGCGCGGCTCGACGCGGTCTCGCACCGCCAGCTCTGGATCCCGCCGGGCTTCGGCCACGGGTTCGTCGTGCTGAGCGAGTCCGCGGACTTCCTCTACAAGACCACCGAGTACTGGTACCCCGAGCACGACCGCAGCCTCGCCTGGAACGATGCCGAGGTGGGCATCGACTGGCCGCTCGACGGCGCCGTGCCCACCCTGGCGGCCAAGGACGCGGCCGCGCCGCGCCTGCGGGACGCCGATCTGTACGACTGAGCGGCCGTGCTGCGCCGGCTCTGGCGGATCCCGTCGCTCGTCGCGCTGCTGTTCGGCGGCCTCTTCACCGTCTTCGTCGTCTTCCCGCTCGTCGGTCCCGGCCGGCGCGAGTGGCTGATCGCCACCTGGTCGCGGATGCTGGTAGGCGCCTGCGGTGCCCAGATCGTTGAGCGCATCGCCCCGGGGGCCGAGTCGCTGTCCGCGATGCGCGGTCGTCACGGTCCCGGCGACGGCCGGCTGCTGCTGTCGAATCACGTCTCCTGGCTCGACATCTTCGCGATCGACAGCCTCGCGCCGGCCTCGTTCGCCGCGAAGGCCGAGATCGCGTCGTGGCCGCTGGCGGGCACGCTGGTCGGGCGCGCCGGCACCGTGTTCATCGAACGCGGCCGGCGGCACGCGGTGCACGGCGTCATCCAGCGCATGGGCGAGAAGCTGCAGGCAGGCCTGCGCGCGGCGGTCTTCCCCGAGGGCACGACCAGCGACGGCCGGCGCCTGCTGCCGTTCCACGGCAATCTGGTGCAGGCGGCCCTGAACGCCGAGGCGCCGATGGTGCCGGTGGGCATCCGCTACGTGGACCCCGACGGCGAGCCGAGCCATGCCGCGATGTTCATCGGCGACACCACGTTCCTGCAGTCGCTGTGGACGATCACCGGGCATCCGCGGGTGATCGTCGAGGTGCACGTGATGCCGGCGATCCTGCCGGCACCGGGCCTCAAGCGCCAGTCGGTCGCGCGGCAGGCGCGCGAGGCGATCGCCGCGCGCCTCGGGCTCGAGCTCGACGACACGGTGCCCGAGGCACTGCGCGCGGCGCTGGGCGCGAGCCCGGCGCCCTGACGCTCAGCC
>CAIUGQ010000197.1 GCA_903898725.1 uncultured Burkholderiales bacterium
CCGCCTCGCCGGCGGCCTTCTTGCGCGACGAGGTCTCGATGATGGTCGGGCAGGCCTTGCCGCCGAACAGCAGCGAGGTGGTGTCGCTCTTCGGGTCGCAGCCGATCAGCAGGACCTTCTTGCCCTGCTGGGCCATCATGTACGACAGGTTGGCGAGCGTGAAGCTCTTGCCGATGCCGCCCTTGCCGTAGATCGCGATGATCTGCGTCTCTTTCGTGACCGGGCCGGTCGACGGCGCATCGGGCTCGATCGCGGCTTCGGCGCGCAGCCGTTCCTTCTGGATGAACTGTACGGTCGCGGTGCTCGGGATGCTGCTCGTGCTCATGCGCAATGTCTCCAGTCCAGGACCATCTTCAGACAGTCCGCGTCGTCGAAGGCGACGGGGTAGGCGCCCGGTGCCCGGGTCGCCTCCGATCGGTGGGTGATCAGGCCGTCGAGGGACAGGTGTCCGGTCTCGATCAGCCAGCGCACCGCCAGCAGGTCGGGTTTCTTCCACTCGGCCGCGCAGCGGATCGTGGCCTCGCGCATGAACGCGGGCGCGAAGGCGAAGGCGAGCGGCTGCGTGTAGAAGCCGGCCAGCACGATCTCGCCGCCGGGCGCCAGGCGCATCACCAGCGAGTCGAGCAGCGAGGCGTCGCCGCTGACGTCGAAGATCGCCTTGTAGTCGCGGCGGTCATCGTCCTTGGGGTCGACGACCGAGTAGCCCGCGGCACCGCCGGCGCGCTGCGGGTTGGTCTCCCAGACCACCGGCGCGGGGTGGCCGCCGAGCACCGTCAGGCGCGCGAGCAGGCGGCCGAGCACGCCGTGGCCGACGATCAGGTCGGGCGGGACGATCGGGTCGCGGCGGCCGCCGCCGGCGACCGAGTGGTAGGCGGTGGCGGCCAGCGCCAGCAGCGTGCCCTGCTCGCCGAGCGCGTCGCTGATCGGCACGGCCTTCTCGCCGGCGACCACCAGGCGCGAGGCCGAGCCGCCGAACAGGCCGCGGATCTCGCCGAAGCAGCGTGCGCCGGGCACGTACACCGACTCGCCGCCGACGAAGCCGGACTTGGGGCCGGCATGCAGCACGCGGCCGACCGACTCGTAGCCCGGCACCAGCGGGTAGCCCATGCCGGGGAAGGTCGGCATGCGGCCGGTGTAGAGCAGCTTCTCGGTGCCCGTGCTGATGCCGCTGTGATCGACCTGCACGACCACGTCCGACTCGCCCGGTTCGGCCAGCACGACGTCGTTGACGCGGATGCGGCCGGGTTGCTCGAGGACGACCGCTCTCGAGTTCATCGGGCGGCTCCGTGCAGCGTTGCCGCCTGGGGACGTGGATTCAATGTGTCTGACGGTGAGTCGTTCGAGGGCATGTCAATGCTCCCTTGGGAATGTCATCTTAGGCTTACTGAGCCAAGTGTCAAGCAAAATGGACAGTTCGGTCCGAATTGGGGCGTCGCGGGAGATCCACGTCTCGACATCCGGGCTCAGGGACGTGCGCGAAGCACGCGGGTCTGCAGCGGCAGGCGGGTCGGCAGCAGGTCGACCGACGAGAAGCCGGCGTCGTGCAGCAGCGACTCGATGCGGGCCGGGGTGCGCGAGCGCCCCTTGCCCATCGCGAGCAGGTACAGGCCGTAGTAGGCGTCGCCGATCGCCTCGGCGCCCGGGGTGCCGGACATCGGCTCGCAGACCAGCAGCGTGCCGTGCTCGGGCAGCGCGGCACGGGCCGCGCGCAGGATCGCGAGCACGCGCTCGTCGGGATGGTCGAACAGCACCCGGACCAGCGTGATCACGTCGGCGCCGGCCGGCAGCGGGTCGGTGAGGAAGCTGCCGCCGTGAGCCTGGGCACGGTGGGCGAGGCCGGCGCGCGCGAAGCGGGCCTGGGCGCGCTCGGCGACCGCGGGCAGGTCGAACAGCATCAGCTCCAGGTCCGGGGCGCGTTCGGCGACCTTCATCAGGAAGGCGCCGTCGCCGCCGCCGACATCGAGCAGGCGACGGTGGCGGGCGAGCGGATAGGCGTCGAGCACCTGCTCGGCGACCATCGGCTGCGTGACCGCCATCAGCTCGGAGTACTCGGCGACGCGCGAGGTGTCGAGGCGCTCGGGCACGGCACCGGGCGTGGTGTCGGCATACGGCCAGTAGCCGGACATCGAGGTGTCGCGCTCGCCGCGCAGCAGGGCGACCGGATCGGTCAGGTCCTGGTAGAGCGTCGCGTGGTGCTCGACCATCGCGGCCACCGAGGGCAGCGCGACGATCGGTGCGCCCATCCGCCCCAGGCCCCAGCGGCCGTCGTCGCGGGCCTCGATAAGGTGCAGCGAGGCGGCCGCGGCGAACAGGCGCGCGGCGCCGTCGGCGGGCAGGCCGATGCGGCGGGCCAGCTCGTCGGCGGCGAGCGGGCCGTCGGCCAGCGTGTCGAACACGCGCAGTCGCACGCAGGCCAGCAGCACCTGCGAGTAGGTGAAGCCGGCGACCACGTCGAAAAGCGCCCGCGCATCGCGGCGCACGAACGGCCGCGTGAGCGGGAATGCGGCCGCGCGCCGGTGGAAGGCGGGGCTCGTGAGCAGCCGGTCGCGCAGCGCGAGCCAGCGGTCGCGCAGCGTCGGCCGGCCGGGGCCGCTCAGGCGTGGGCCCGAGTCCGGGCCCGACGTGCCGCGTCCTCGCACCACGCGCGCGGCACCAGCCGTTCGGATTCCATCCATACCAGGGCTCGCAGGCGGGGCGCACCCGCACATTCGGGAATCGCGGCGATCGCCTGCGCGACCAGCGATTCGAAGTGGAAGATCGCGCCGTCGAGGCCGAGCTCGCGGGCGGAGCTGGGGCGGCCGAGGAGCACGTCCTGGCCGATCGGCTTGCCGAGCACGTCCGGGTCGGACAGCACGTCGCGGATGTCGTCGGCGACCTGGTAGGCCTCGCCGAGCCGGTCGCCCAGCCCGCGCCAGATGCGGCCCTCGGCGCCCGCGGCCTCGGCGCCGGCGGCCGTGGCCGCGGCGAACAGCGCGCCGGTCTTGGCGCGCTGGTAGTCGGAGAGGGTGACGCGCGGCTCGGCCTCCCAGGCCTGCCCGGCGACGATGCCGAACGGGGTGCCGGTGCCGCCGGCGATGGTCGCCACCAGCGCGCCGAGGCGCCCGGGCGAACGCGTCGAGGCTTCGCCCAGGACCTGGAAGGCGCGCACGATCATCGCGTCGCCGGCGAGCACCGCGAGCGGCTCGCCGTAGGCGGCCTGCACCGAGGGGCGCCCGCGCCGGGTGGCGGCGTTGTCGAAGCAGGGCAGGTCGTCGTGGACGAGCGAGGCGCAGTGCATCAGCTCGAGGGCGACCGCCGCGGCATCGGCCAGCGCCGGATCGTCGTCGCCGCAGGCGCGGGCGACGGCGATGCACAGCTGGGGGCGGATGCGGGCGCCACCGGGGAAGACCGCGTGGCGGATGGCTGCGGCGAGCTTCGGCGGCGCTCCGGGGACCTCGTGCTGCGCGAGGGCGGCGTCGAGGGCCTGCTCGATCCGGGCGAGGATGTCCATGCGAAGTCGTCCCGTGTGATGGACAGCAGGAGTGTCAACTCCGCATGCCCGTTGTCTGTGTCAACCACGATAGACACTTCGCGTGTCAGCGTCAACGGGCGCCGCAGCGCCCGCCGGATCGGTCAGGACGTGACGATGCGGTCGCGCTGTGCCTGGGTGCGCATCGC
>CAIUGQ010000198.1 GCA_903898725.1 uncultured Burkholderiales bacterium
GATCCGACGCGCAACACCGTGCAGCTCGCGAGCCGTCTGCGCGAGGCCGGCACGCCGGTCGTCGAGCGGCTCTACGGGCGCGCCAACCATGTCACGCTCGTTGCCGCGTTCGCCGGGCCACTGCGCTGGATCGCACCGGTGCTCGACGACGTGTCGGCCTTCGTCGTGGGCGGCTGAGCGCGCTCAGGTCTCGCCGAGCGCTTCCAGCCGTCCGGCCCGAACCGCCGCCACCAGCGCCGCGTGGTCGCGCGCGTTGTGATCCGCGTAGCGTGCCGCGAAGGCGGTCACCGCGTCCTCGAAGGCCGTGCTCGTGCCGAGGTAACCGGTGAGCATCACCGCGTCGGCGGTGCGCTTGTGCGCGCGGGCCAGCGCCCAGCCGCAGGCGGTGGCATAGGTGCGCAGGTTGGCCGGCTTCATGATCTCCACCGTCGGCTTGATCTTCGCATCGCGCAGTTGCCGGATGTAGAAGTTGCGGCCGGTGAAGCCGCCCGTGGTCCAGCCGAGGAAGATGTCGGCCCCCGCCTGCAGCAGCCGCTGGCCGAAGACCACGCGCTCCCCGTCGTGCGCGAAGGGCAGCCGCCCGCAGTACGGCTCGAGCACCGACGGGCGCGCCTCCTTGTACTGCAGGAACAGCGGGTCGCCGGTGCCCGAGACCATCAGCGCGATCCCGCAGTAGGTGCCCACGCTGCCCACGCCCACCACCTTGATCGCGACGTCGGCGAGGCGGAAGCGGTCGAACAGCAGCCCGCGCTCGGGCGGCAGCGAGGCCGCGTACTCGGCCTGCATCCGCTCCACCATCTCGCGGAAACCGGCCTGACGCGACATGTCCGTGTCGTGGAAGATCAGCGGCGGCTCGTCGCGGATCCGCGGCTCGTCGCCCGACTGCACCGCGAGCTTCGCGTATTCCTTCAGGTGCGCGGACTCGCGCTGCGCCTTCCGGATGCGCTTGCGGTTGAGCGCGCGCATCTCCTCGTCGGTCTCCTCGGTCAGGAGCAGCCGCTTGAGGTCGATCGACTCGTAGTAGGCCTCCAGCACCGGCATCTCCGCGTAGCGGGCCATGTGCGTGCGGTACGACTGCGCGGCCGTCCAGGCCGCCTCGCGGCTGTCGGCCTCGCGAAAGCCGTTGGCGCGCCCCGCGATCACGAAGCTCGCTGCGAGCCGCAGCACGTCCCACTCCCAGGGCGCGACCGACACCTCGTCGAAGTCGTTGATGTCGAAGACCAGCCGCCGCTCGGCCGACGCGAAGCCGCCGAAGTTCATCAGGTGGCAGTCGCCGCAGGCCACCACCTGCATGCCCGTGACCTGCAGGAACGACAGGTCGTGCGCCATCACCGTCGCCGCGCCGCGGAAGAACGTGAAGGGGCTGGCCAGCATCCGGCCGTAGCGGATCGGCACCAGCTCGGGCACGCGGCCGGCGCTGCTCGCCTGCAGCAGGTCGACGGGGTCGGCGCGGCGGGCGTCGGGCCGCCACGTCGCGAAGGCGTCGCGCGCGACGCGGGACCGCAGCGCCTTGCCGGCGGCGAGTCGCTCGGCATGCGGCAGGCCGTGGGACTGCTCGGGGAGGCGGGCGGGGGGGACGGCGGGCGCGTGTACGGCGGCGGCCTTGCGGGCGCGGGCCTTCGCGGGCGATGCCTTCACGGGCGAGACCTTCTTGGGTGCGGCCTTCTCGGGTGCGGCGATCGGCGCGCGACGGCGCGCTGCGGGGGGCGTCGGGGTGACGGACATGTCGGCCTCCTCGGGTGGCGCGGGCGGCGACGCCTCGGCCGGGCGTCCGGAGGAACGGTACGCGGGCTGCGAGCGGGCGTCGCGCCGGGCCGTGCGGGAAATGGCATCGAGCGGGCCCGCGGCGCCTCGTGGGTCGTCCCCGACGTGACAGTCGTGATGCAGTCTGTGTCCGGCGCGTCGCAGCCGGCGTTCGCTGGTGGTGGGCTGGCGGCGATCACCGGTACCGTGATGGGCATGACTCGCTTCTTTGTTCCCGCCGCCTTCCGTGCCCAGAGTGCTCCTCGCGCGGGGCGGGGCGTGCGCTCCGTCACCCTCGCCCTGTCCCTTGCCGCGCTGACCGCCTGCGGCGGCGGCTCGATCGACGTCACGCCCGACCCCGCCACGCAGCCGGTGACCTTCGAGGGCGCCGTGGTCAAGGGGCCGGTGGCCGGAGCGCGCGTCTGCGCAAGCTGGCTGGTCGACGGCACGGCCGATGCCTCGAGCACCGTCTGCACCGAGTCCGGGGCCGACGGCGGCTACGCGCTGACGATGCCGCGGCGTGCGGCGGTGCTGCTGGTCGAGGCCACCCAGGGCGCCTATGCCGACGAGACCGAGCCCGCGGTGCGCGTGCCGCTGTCGCGGCTGCGCGGTGCGCTCGCCTTCGACGGCCCGGAGAGCCGGCGCGACCTGCAGGTGAGCGCGCTCACCGAGCTCGCGGTGCTGCGCGCGCAGGCGACCGGCGGGCTGCGCGCCGAGCCGCTGGCCGCTGCGAAGGCCGAGGTCGAGCGCAGCTTCGGCGTGTCCGGCATCGAGCGCGTGCGCCCGGCCGACCTGACGCGCCCGCAGACCTCGGGGCTCGACGAGACGACCCGCTACGGCCTGGTCAACGCAGGCGTGCGCGGCTGGATGGCCGAGCGCGGCCGGCCCGCCGCGGCGCTCGACGCGGCCCTCGCCGAGCTCGCCGAGCGGATGGCGGCCGGCACGCTGCACGAGGAGCTCGCCGCGTTCCGCGCCGGCATCCGGCGCGTCATCGTCGCGAACCCCGGCGCCGGGCTCGCCTCGAACGCATCGGCCTGGTCGCAGGCGATCGCGCTCGACTTCGGCCGCCCGCCGCCGACCCCGGTCACGCCCCTCCTCGTCGAGACCGCGGGCTCGCTGCGCTACGCCGTGCCCTGGGCGAATCCGGTGATCGTCGCGCTCACCGGCGGTGCGCCGCTCGCCTGCGTGACGAACGTGCCCGTCGGCACCGCCGAGGACGCGGTGCTCGCGGCCGCCGCGGCGACGGTGGCGCCCTTCGGGCAGACCGCCCAGACGCTGGTGCCGGTGGCCGCGTGCCTGGGCAGCGGCACGGCCTACACGATCGACTTCCCGAGCGGTCGCATCGTGAGCGGCGACCGCGGCTGAGCGGACCTCAGGCCGCGGCGCACACCCGCTTCATGAACTCGAACCAGTACGGGTTCCAGAAGCCCATGTAGCGCTGCGTCATCAGCACCGCCGCCAGGCCC
>CAIUGQ010000199.1 GCA_903898725.1 uncultured Burkholderiales bacterium
CGCCGGCCGCGGCGCGCGGCGAACCACGCGCCGGGCGGAGCGCGGCGCATCGAGCGGCACCAGCACCTGGTTCAGGGCCTCGTAGAGCCCCGCGCAGCGCTCCCGGAGCGCCTCGCCGAAGGTCTCGTGGACGACCGCGCGCACCCGGGTCGGCAGCTCCAGCGGCTCGATGGCCTGCTGGAACGCCCGCATGATCGCCTCCGGCCCGAACGGATCGCTGACCCGGTCGAGCGGCAGCACGCGCAGCGCGCCGTAGCGCCGGCGCAGGTCGGCGAGCGCGAGGCTCTGGTCGGCCTCGATCCGCTGGACCACGGCCGACAGGCTCAGCCACTCCTCGAACTGCTCCTCGTCGACCAGGGCCAGCGCCGACGGCGGCTCGTCGAGCGCCGCCGCCCGGCCGCGACGGTTCGGGTGGCGCATCGCCTCGCGCAGCGCGGCATCGAAGCGCGATGCGATGCCGGTCCGGTCGCGGTGGACCCGGTGCGCGGCGCCGGCGAACGCGCTGCGCAAGGTCACGCCCTGCAGCCCGTCGACCGCCGCATCGAGCGCCGCCGGCAGCGTGGCGAGGAACGCGGTCAGCGCGGCGTTCAGCGACGCGGCGAGCTGGCGCTGGCAGTCGCGCTGCATCGCCTGCCGGGCCGCCACGGCGACCGGACTCGAGCGGTCGGCAGGCGCGGCCTGGGCCGCAGCCGGCACGGCGGCGGCATGCAGCGCGGCAATCGCGTCCTCGGGCAGCGATGCCACCTGGAGCCCGAGACCGGCCTCGTCCGCACGCACCAGCACCGCCCGCAGTTCGGGGCCGCCGTCGAGCGCGAGCTCGACCACCAGGCCGCGCATCAGGCCCGCCGCCGCCGCCTGATCCGACGCCTCGAGCGGCACCACGAGCAGACCGGTCAGGCAGTAGTCCCGCACCTGGACGCGCGCCTCGACCCCGGCCGCCCGTAACCGGGCGTCGAGTCGGGTCTCGAGTCGTGAGTAGCGGCGTTGTTCGGTGGGGGCCATCGATCGGGTGCTTCGGCGCGGCGATGCGTTGCAGCCCGGGAAACGGGATGCACGGTGCCGGGCGATTGCGCCGCGTTTGCGCCGCCCGGTCGGTGGAAGTGTGCCCGGCGGGGTGGGACGGACGGCGCCCGGCGCCGGCTCACCGGTATCGGCGGGGCGCCGAGCCGACCGATGGCCCATCGCGTCGCAGCACCGGCCTCCGATCGTGGCCGACCCGCAACATTCCCCGGCCATTGCCGGGACCCCGGCAGACCCCGTGGGCAGGCGCCAGCCCCCGCCGCCCGGTCCGCGGCCCTCAGGCCCCGGTTCGCGGGCGCCGCTCGATCGCCTCGCGCCGGGCGATCCAGATCGTCGATGCGACGATGATCGCCCCGCCCGCCAGCGTGTTGAAGGTCGGCGAGTCGCCGAACAGCGCGAGCCCGAGCAGCGACGACCAGACGAGGTCGAGGAAGCGGACGGGCTGCATCGCCGAGATGTCGCCCAGCGAGAACGCCCGAGTCATCGCGACGTGGGCGGCACTGCCGAGCAGCCCGCAGACCAGGAAGGCGCCCCACTGGAAGGCGCTCGGAGTCTCCCAGAAGGGCAGTGCCATCGGCAGCGCGAGCAGCGTCACCACCAGGTTCTGCCAGGTGACGATGACCGCCGGCGAGTCGTGCTTCGTCAGCGCCTTGTTGA
>CAIUGQ010000200.1 GCA_903898725.1 uncultured Burkholderiales bacterium
CACATGATCGAACCGGTCGACGCGCCCTCGCGCGCAGCCCTGCCCGCTCGCCTGCGCCGCTGGGCGGCCGAAGCGGGCGCCACGGTCTCCGCCGCGCTGGCCCACGTTCCGGAGAACGCCGCCTACGGCCTGATGGCGATGGCCCCGCTCGGCCTGGCCTTCGGGCCGATGGCGATGGCGCTCGCCGTCCTCGGCGCGGTGGTCGCCAACACGGTCGGCACGGCGCTGGGTGCCGGACGCCTGGCCAGCGGTCCGCGCTCGTCGCTGGCGCTGCTCACTGCGGGCCTCGTCGCCAACCTCGCGAGCGGTCCGCTGGCCGACGGCGAGCTGGGCACCCTGCAGGTGCTGGTCGCGGTCGCGCTGGCCGTGGGGGGTGCGGGGCTGCTGCAGGCGCTGTTCGGCGTGCTGGGGCTGGGCAACCTCGTGAAGTACACGCCGTACCCGGTCCGGCTCGGCCTGACCAGCGGCATCGGCCTGCTGCTGCTGCTCGCGGCGCTGCCCGTGATGCTGGGCCAGCGCTTCGGCACCCCGCTGCTGGCCGGCGGCCTGGAGGCGAACTGGCGCGCGGCGGCCGTCGGCGCGTGTGCCATCGTCGCCAGTCGGCTGGCGGCGCGCTACGTGCCCCGGGTGCCGCCCGTGCTGCTGGGGATGATCGCGGCGACGCTGCTGCACCAGGGGCTGTCGGGTCGGGGCGGCGTCGAGACCTGGGGCCGTACCCTGGGCGTGCCGCTGCTGCCGGCGTTCGACGGCGGGATGCTGGTTCGTGCGGTGGGCGGGGCCTTCGAGGCGATGGACGTCGGCACCGGGGCGCTCCTGGGGATGTACGCGGTCACCCTCGCCCTGCTCTGCAGCATGGACGCGCTGATCACCGTGTCCATCATCGACGGCCGGTTGCGGCTGCGGCGCAATGCCGACAGGGAGCTGCTGGCGCAAGGGGTGGCCAACGTCGCCGCGGCGCTGTGCGGCGGCCATGCGGCATCACCGTCGGCCGCACGCAGCCTGGCCCTGGTCGTGCCGCAGCCGGAAGGACGGCAGGTGACGTTGCGCTATGCGCTGGCGATGCTCGCGGTGCTGGTGTTCGCGCCGCAATGGCTCGGCGTCCTCCCGGAGAGTGCCCTCGGCGGACTGCTCGTGCTGCAGGGCGCGCAGATGGTGGCCCCGACCCTGTGGCGCGCCCCCGAAGGGCTGCTGCGTCTGGGCCGCAGCCGCAGCGACGCGTCCCGCAGCGAAGCCCGCACGCTCGTGGGCAACTGGGCCGTCACGGTGGCCGTGGCGGTGAGTGCGCTGTCGTGGGGGCTGGGCGCGGCGGTGCTGATCGGCGCATCGTGCGCAGTGCTGCTGTTCGTGCGCTCGAACATGCGCGACGTGGTCGGGCACCTGTCGACGGGCGAGACCCGCGGCTCCATGAAGGTCCGGCCCGCGCGGGTGCGCGAGGCGATCCGGCACGAAGGCCGTCAGATCGCGCTGTTCGAGCTCGAAGGCTCGCTCTTCTTCGGCACGGCCGACGCCCTGCAGAACCGGCTGCAGCAGCTGCCCGACACGGTCCGCACCGCGATCCTCGACCTGCGCCAGGTCCAGGACATCGACGTCACGGCCGCGCGCATCCTGAGCGAGGAGGCGCACGACTGGGGCCGCAACGGACGTCGGATCCTGTTCGCCGAATGGCCTGCGGGCGATGGCCGACGTCAGATTCTCGAGGCGATGGCCGACGCGGCGAGCGCGGGTCACCTGTGGTTTTGCGACGACGTCGACCGGGCCCTGGAGCAGGCGGAGGATGCGCTGATCGAACGGCTGGCGATGCAGGTCGCCTCCGACGAGGCCCTGCCGCTCGCCCAGACCGCGCTGATGCGCGGGCTGACGCCGCAGACGCGCGCGGTGGTCGAGGCCGCGATGCAGGTGCGGCACTTCGCTCGCGACGAGGTGATCTTCCGTCTGGGCGATCCCGGCGATGGCCTGTACGTGGTGACGCAGGGCGAGGTGGGCCTGCGACTGCCCGGGGGCTCGCGACGCCTGGCCTCGTTCGCGGCCGGCGTGACGCTCGGCGAGATCGCGGTGCTGACCCACGAGACGCGATCGGCCGAAGCCGTCGCCGAGTCCGACGTCACCGCCTGTTTCCTGCCGACGACCGAATTCGACCGACTGCTCCGGGAGCGCCCCGAGGTGGCCGCGCTGCTGATGAAGAACATCGCGCTCCACCTGTCGGAGCGGGTCCGCGGACTCACCGGCGATCTCGCGCACTGGGTGACGCGCGCCGGCGCGAAGCGCTCGTCGACGCAGTCGGCCGACGCCGCGACCCACTCGGCCGAAGTGCGGATGACCGGCGAATAGCGGGGCGAGGCAGCGAACGGCGGCGAACGGCGGCGAATCCCGACGGGCCGCAGACCGGGCGAGCCTGACGGGCCGCAGACTGGGCGAGCCTGACGGCTCAGGGGCGGCCGACGAGGCGTGCCACGGTGTCCAGCAGGTGGCTGTCCTCGTAGTCGGCCTTGGTCATGTACACGGTGGCCCCGGCGTCCAGCCCCTGCTGGCGGTCGCTCGCCGACGCCCGATACGACACGACGATGACCGGCAGCGCCTTGAGGCGCGCGTCCTGGCGGATGGAGCGGATCAGGCCGATGCCGTCGAGGCGCGGCATGTCGACGTCGGTCATCACCAGGTCGACGTCCGTGCCCTGCAGGAGCTGCCAGGCCTCCATGCCGTCGGCCGCCGTCATGACCTCGTAGCCCGCGCGCGCCAGCAGATCACGCTCCATCTCGCGGATCGTGGCGGTGTCGTCGGCCACCAGCACGCGCAGCCGCCGTGCCGACGAGGCGGGCGGATGCGCGTCGTGCGCCGAGGTCTGCGTGCCCTGCGCCCGCAGCACCGAACGCACCATGTCCTCGGCGTCGAGCACCAGCACCGGCCGGCCGTCGGGCAGCACGGCGGCGGCACTGAGGTCGGGCACCCTGCCCAGACGCGGATCGAGCGGCTGCAGCACCATGTCCTGCTCGCTCAGCACCGCGTCGACGATGAAGCCGACGCTGTGGCCGAAGTCGCTGACCACGACCACGTCGAGCTGTCTGTCGGAGGGATCGCCCGACCCCAGCTCCAGCAGTTCGCACGCCCGGACGAGCGAAACGGTCCGGCCGTCCACCACGAAGTAGCGACGGTTCCCGGCGCTCAGCACCTCGGCGGGTGTCAGGCGGACCAGGCGGTCCACGCGCGTGAGCGCGAAGGCGTGCGGCTCCCCCGCGATCGAGACGACCACCGCGCGCAGCACCGAGCGGCTGATCGGCATGCGCAGCTCGAAGCGCACGCCCTCCCCGGCCATGGTGTGCAGGCTGACCGAGCCGCCGACGTCGCGCATCACGCTGCGCACCACGGCCAGGCCGACGCCGCGGCCGGAGATCTCGGTCACCTGGTCGGCCGTCGAGAAGCCCGAGACGAACAGGTGGTCGAGCAGCCGCTCCTGCGGCAGGCTGCGCGCCGCATCGGCCGTCTCCAGGCCCTTCTCGACGACGCGTGCGCGGACCTTGTCGATGTCGATGCCGGCACCGTCGTCGGTGACCGAGATCTCCAGCAGGCCCGAGACGACGCGTGCGTCGATCGACACGCGCCCCTGTTCGGGCTTGCCGCGCTCGCGGCGGACGGCCGGCGCCTCCAGGCCGTGGTCGAGGGCATTGCGCAGCAGGTGATTGAGCGGCGCCTCGATGCGTTCGAGGATGTCGCGATCGATGCGGTGGGTCTCGCCGCTGACCGTCAGCCCGGCCTGCTTGCCGAGCCGCCTGGCGATGTCGCGCACCAGCCGCGGGAAGCCGCCCAGGCCGTCGGAGAGCGGCTGCAGGCGGCTGTCCAGCGCTTCGCGGTACAGGCGCAGGCTCAGGTCCTCCTTGCGCCGGGCGTGCTGCTCGAAGTCGTCGCTCCAGGTCGCGTTGCTGGCGCGCAGGTCGTTCAGGCGCTTGCGCAGCGTGTCCATCCGGCTGCGCTGCGCATGGCCGCCGGGCAGGGCCGCCATCGACTGCTGCAGCTCGTCGAGCAGGTCCGCGATGCCCGCCTGCTGGCGGCGCATCCGCTGCTGCGCGGCGGCCAGCAGGCCCTGCCTGCCGGTCTCGACCACGAGCTCGCCCGACAGGGCCACCAGGCGCGAGAGCTGGGTGGCGCGGATGCGCACCACGCGGTCCTCCTCGGCCGCCTGGCGCGTCGCGCGGGGCGCGGCCGCGCTGCCCTCGCCGTCGGCCTCCGAGCCCGTCGGGTGGACGAGGCTGGCCAGGCCCGTCTGCGTGATGCGCATGGCGCAGCCGAGCAGCGTCTCGTCGGCGGGCGGCTCGCCGCCGCTCGACACCGCGACGCCGATGCGCTGGATCAGGTCGCTCGCGGCCAGCAGCGCGTCGACGAGGTCGGGACCGACGAGGATCTGGCGGCGCCGGGCGCGTTCGAGCTGGTCCTCGGCGGCATGGGCCAGCGCCACGGCGCTGTCCAGGCCCACGGCGCGCGCCGCGCCCTTGACCGAATGCGAGGCCCGCATCAGCCGGTCCAGCAGCGCGGGCTGGTCGGGCTCGCGCTCGAGCGCGAGCAGGCCTTCGCTCATCGCCCGCGTGTGCTGCTCGCATTCCTGCCGGAACAGGTCGCGCGTCGCGGCGGTCACCGAGGCGGGCGACCGGGTCCGGCGCGTGACCGCGGCCACCGGTGCCGGCACCGCCAGGCGCTCCAGCAGGTCGGCGAGCTGCGCCTCGGTGGCCACCTCGTCGGCCCGGGCCGCGCCCGACTGGGCGATCGCCTCGATCAGCTCGAGCGCGTCCGCGCAGGCCTGCCGCTGGGCCGCCGTCAGCAGGCGGCCGGCCGACTCGGAGGCGCCCAGCAGGAGCTCCAGGCCGTCGGCCAGCCGCTCGGCCTTGCGCACGCCCACCACGCGCGCCGCGCCCTTGAGTGCCTGCGCGGCGAACAGCATCTCGCCGTCGGGCACCGCCTGCTCGCAGCGGCGCAGGCCGTCGTGCAGCACGTGAGCCCGCTGCTCGACCTCGTCGCGGAACAGGGCATCGAGCGCGCTCACGGCACGACCTTGCTGTCGAGCAGCTCGAAGAGCCGTGCCGAGGACAGCAGCGTGATCCGGCGTGCCGCCCAGGGCACGGTGCCGGTGGTGACCGCCGCGAGGGCGGCCGGCAGCGTGGCGGGCGGCGGGGCCTGCTCGGCCATGACCAGCGGCACGACACCTTCGACCTCGTCGACCGCGAAGGCCCAGGTCGTGCCGTCCCGCGCCATCACGATCAGGCGGCCCACCGGATCGCCCGGCCGGCGTGACGGCGCGGGCGTCAGGTCGAGCAGTTCGCCCAGGCGCACGGTCAGCAGCAGCTGGCCGCGCACGTTGACGAGACCCGCCACCAGCCCGCCCCGATGCGCGACCCGATGGACCGGCTGCAGCGACGCGATCTCCTCGATGCAGGCGGTCTCGAGCGCGAGCCACTCCGTTCCCAGCCGAAACACCAGCAGCGTCGGGTCCTTGCGGCGGGGCTCGAGCGTCTGTGCCGCCGTGCGGGCGGCATCCTCGGCATAGCCTTCGGGCAGCTCACGCTCGCGCAGGCGTTCGGCGGCCTGCACGAGCACCGGGCAATCACGACAGTGCAGGAACCGGGTCAGCTCCGGACAGCTGCGGTCGCCGCCGACGCCGATGCTGCGCCAGCACGCCTCAGCGTCCATCGGGCAGCGCCTCCGGCCGGTCCTGCGAGGCCTCCGCCGACGGACCCAGCAGCGCGTCGATGAGCGCCACATCGAGCAGCCGCTCGGGATCGAGGGTCTGCAGCAGGCCGGCCTCGTCCTGCAGCACCGGGCCTAGGTAAGGCGCGTCGGGCCGGTGCAGCGCGGGCTGCGCCGAGGCGAGGTCCGGCCGCATCAGCGTGCAGCCCTCGGCGAGCAGACCCACCCGGCGGCTGCGTTCCGGCGGCCCGATCCGGACCACCGCGATCCGGCTGGCGAGCCATCGACGGGTGTCGCGACCCGCGAGCAGGCGGCACAGGTCGACCACCGGCACGACCGTGCCGCGGTAGTCGATGACACCGACGATGGCGGGCGGCGCCAGCGCCAGCGGCTGCACCGGCAGCCACGGCAGCACCTCGTCGACCGAGGCGGCGTTCAGCGCGTGCCGCTGCCCTGCCACCGCCAGCACGACCAGCAGGGCGCGCGTCGGCCCGTGCTCGCGAACCAAGTCAGGCCCCCAGCTTGAAGCGGGCGATCTCCTGCGTCAGCGAGTCGGACGCCTGGCGCAGTCCGGCGATCGAGGCATTGAACTCGGGCATCGCGTCGGCGCCCGCCTGCGCGCCGGCCATCAGCTGCGTCATCGCCTCGCTGATCTGGCGCGCGCCCTGCGACTGGCTGCGCATGCCGTGGTTGACCACGTCGAAGCGCTCGGACAGCGCCTTGACCTGGCCGATGATCTGGCCGAGCTGCGTGCCGACCTGCGCGGTCACGCCCACCCCGCGCTTGACCTCCGCCGAGAAGCCGTCCATCTCCATCACGCCCGCCGACACGGCCGACTGCATGTGCCGGACCATCTGCTCGATGTCGAGCGTGGCGGCGGCGGTCTGGTCGGCCAGTCGGCGGATCTCGCGCGCCAGCACCATGAAGCCCAGGCCCTGGTCACCCGCCTTCTCGGCCTCGATGGCGGCGTTGATCGACAGCAGGTTGGTCTGATCGGCGATCTTGGTGATGGTCGTGACCACGCCGCTGATGTCGGAGGTCTTCTCGCGGATCGCGCTCAGCCGTGTGGAGATCGACACCGTGCCTTGCTGCAGCTGCTGCATCGCGTCGTGCATGCCCTCGAGCAGCGAGCGGCCGCCTTCGGCGACCTGCGCCGCCTGACCGGCGACGGCGTTGACGCTCTCCATCGTCGACATCAGCTCGGCGCTGGTCTCGGAGATGCCGCGTGCGCCGCCGGCGATCTGCACCGCGGAGTCGCGCAGGCCGCCGATGTTCCGGTCCTGCCGCTGACCGGCCTGCGTGAACTCGGCGGTCGAGGCACTGAGCATGACCGACGCCTGGCGCACGCGGGCCACCAGCGAATGCAGGCTGGTCGTCATCGACTGGATGGCCGCGAGCAGCCGTCCGGACTCGTCCGCCTCGCTGGCGTCCGGCACCCGCACGGTGAGGTCCCCGTCGGCCACCCGCGAGGCCACGCCTGCCGCGAGCGACAGCCGCGCGGTCAGGGTATTCGCCATCGCCAGGGTGAGCCAGGCCAGCACGGCGACCACGGCGAGCACCAGGCCGCCCAGCACGAAGAGGTTGCGCCGGCTCTCGTCGACCGAGCGTTCGGCATCCTGCTCGAGCGCCGCGTTGCGCGCGTTGGTGAGCTTGACCACCTCGTCGACCGCCCGGCGGTGCTCTTCGTAGCGCTGCTCGAGCACCGCCATCGCGGCCCGCATGCGCTTGTCGTCGCGCGCGCGCAGGGCGGGGATGAACTCCCGGTCACGGACGTCGAAGTACGCCTGCGCCGGGCGATACGCCGCGACGTTCATCGTGTCGCCGAGCGTGCCGGGCGCGAGCGCCCGTTTCCAGTGCTCGTGGCGCCGGTCGAACTCGACGCGCAGGGCATTGCCGCGCTCGATCAGCGCGGTCTGCCGGGCATCGTCGGTCCGCTCGAGCAGCTGCAGGCTGAGCAGGTGCGATTCGATGATGTAGGCCGGCGGCGGCAGGATGTCGGCCACCAGGTCCTTGCCCTCGACGATGGCCGCGTACAGGTCACCGTTCACGCGCACCTTCTCGATCGCCTGCCAGGCCACGAAGGCGAATGCGAAGAAGGCCAGCGAGAAGACGCCGAGCAGCAGCATCAGTTTCTTCTCGAGGCCGAGACTGCGAATCGCCATGTGCTGCTGTCCTTGTCGTCCGGTTCCAGCGTGACTTTAGTGCAGGGCGTCGCGCGCGGCCTCATCCAGTTGGCGCGAAAATCGAACGCGGACCTCGCCGCCGGTGCTGTCGATCACCTTGGCCCACACCTCGCGGGGCGGCTCGCCGCCCGCTCCCGCGTCGAGCAGGATCCTAAGGTCCGCGAGCGGCGCCAGTGCGACCGCGGTGCGCAGGACGCCGTCGCGCCCGCCGGCGCGCAGCAGCAGCCCGTTGCGCGGCGCGCCGTCGGTGCGCTTGCCCTGGGCTTCCCAGAACCGCAGCGCGCGCGGCGGATCCAGCGTGCGCATCGGCGTCGACCGCCCCGGGTCCGCCGGCAGGCTCGCGCCGCCCTCGCCGTCGAGCGCCGTCAGTTCCCAGGCCACGAGGTCGCGCTGGAAGCCCTTGGCCTGGAAGCGCAGGTCCCGGCCCACGCGGGCCCGCGGCCCGATGGCGGCACGGGTCGCCTCCGACACCAGCACCTGGCCGCCGACGCTCTGCGACTCGATGCGGGCGGTCAGGTTGACGTTGCTGCCGACCACGCCGTACTTGGCCCGCAGGTCGGAGCCGATGTTGCCCACCACCACCTCGCCGGTGTGCAGCGCGATGCCCATCTCCAGCAGCGGCAGGCCGTCGCGAGCCCCGTGCTCGTTCACCTCCTGCAGCGCATGCTGCATCGCCAGTGCGCAGCGCGCGGCCCGCCACGCGTCGTCGTCGCCGGCGAGCGGCGCACCGAAGATCGCCAGGATCGCGTCGCCGATGAACTCGTCGATCGTGCCCCGGTGCGCCGCGATGACCCGGCTCATCGCGCCGAGGTAGGCGTTGAGCAGCCGCATCACGTCGGTCGCGGGCAGCCGGTCGCTGGTGGACGTGAAGTCGCGCAGGTCGGCCATCAGGATCGTCACCACGCGGCTCTCGCCGCCCAGGCGCAGGCCCTCGGGCGAATCGAGCAGCTCGCTCACCACTTCGTCCGACAGGTAGCGCCCGAAGGTCTTCTGGATGAAGCTGTTGCGCAGCTCGAGCTCTGCGGCCTGCCGGGCGATCTGCGCATGGCTGACGCGCAGCGCCTCCTGGCTCTCGGTGAGGGCCTGCATCGCCAGCCGGCGCATCGCCGCATTCCGGTAGGCCTCGGAGTGATAGCGGATGCGCGCGATCAGCTCGACGGCGCTGGGCAGCTTCACCAGGTAGTCGTTGGCGCCGAGGCGGAAGGCCTCGGCCTTGATTGCCGGCTCCTCCTTGGTCGAGAGCACGACAACCGGCACCTCACGGGTGGCATCGGCGCGCTTGAGCTGGCGCAGCAGCTCCAGCCCGTCCACCCCGGGCATCATCAGGTCCTGCAGGATGACCGTGGGCTGCAGCGCCGCGGCCGTCGCGATCGCCTCGTGCGCATCCGCGCAATGGTGGAACGCGAGGTGTGTCTCCTGCTCGAGCAGCTCGCGCACCTTCTCGCCGATGATCGGCTGGTCGTCGATCAGCAGCACCACGATGTTCGGGCGACGGGGCGGGGTCATGCAGGACTCATCGGCGGCGTGACACGGTCCACGCCACCGAAGTGTCCCCGACCTCGATCTCCAGCGCCATCCGAGGGTCATGCGAGGCGAGCGCGCCCTCCCAGAGACCGCTCCACGCCCCGATCGCCGCGGTCCTGAGCG
>CAIUGQ010000201.1 GCA_903898725.1 uncultured Burkholderiales bacterium
CAGCGCGAAGAAGCGCGGTGAGCGCTCCTCGGGCGACAGGTACCAGCGCGCGTACAGCACGATCAGCAGGCCGATGCCCAGGATGAGGCCGACGAACATCAGCGCCAGCCCGTCCATCCTCAGCCCGAAGCCCACCCCCAGTGCGGGCAGCCACTCCCAGCGCATGCGCTGGACCTCGCCGCCGAACACCGAGGGCGCGACCAGCGAGAACGCGAAGGTCGCGAGCAGCGCTGCGGTGCCGGCGATCCAGGCCGAGTGCCGCAGGCGCGACAGCGGCGTCGAGGTCGCCATCACCGGCGCCAGGCAGGCGAGCACCAGCGCACCGGCGAAGGGTGCGAGGATCAGGACGAGCAGTGCGCCGGTCATGGGCGGTGCAGGGGCTGTGCGCCGCGACCGCCACGCAGCGTGAGCACCGCGACCGTGACGGCCGTCAGGGGCAGCACCACGTACAGCATGACCGTGCGGTAGTCGCCGAGCGCGTCGTGGCCCGAGGCGTCCAGCACCAGCCAGGCGACGTAGGCGGCGTAGTAGGCGAGGAACATCATGCCCTCCCAGCGACCGATCCTGCAGTTGGAGAAGAAGACGGGCAGGCACGCGATGGCGACCATGACCATCGCGGGCAGATCGAAGCGCAGCACCGACACCGGCACGCCCAGGGCCTCGGGCGCGACGAGGCCCGCCGCGCCGAGCACGCCGAGGATGTTGAAGACGTTGCTGCCGACGACGTTGCCCACGGCGATGTCGCGCTCGCCGCGGCGCAGCGCCATCAGAGAGGCGGCGACCTCGGGCGTCGAGGTGCCGGCCGCGACGATCGTCAGGCCGATCACCACCTCGGACAGGCCGAGCACGCGGGCGAACTGCACGGCCGCCGACACCAGCCACTCCGAACCGAGCACCAGCAGCACCAGCCCGGCGCCCACGAGCGCCAGCTGCACCCAGGCCCGGTCATCCCAGGACGGGGCCGCCGGCGCGGCCGACTCGCCGGCCGGCCGGGCGGCTGCCGAGGCGCGCCGGCTCTGGACGATCAGGAACACGGTGTACGCGATCAGCAGCCCGAACAGCAGGGCCGCCTCGCCGCGCGCGATGCCGCCGTCGAGCGTCATGCCCGCCAGCAGCAGCGAGGCGCCGATCATGATCGGCACCTCCTGCCGGATGATCTGGTCGGAGACCGCGAGCGGGACGATGGCCGCGCACAGCCCGAGGATGAACAGCACGTTGAAGATGTTCGAGCCGACGACGTTGCCGATGGCGATGTCGGTCGCGCCGGCGAGCGCGCCCTGGACCGACACCGCCATCTCGGGCGAGCTGGTGCCGAAGGCGACGACGGTCAGCCCCACGACCAGCGGCGAGATCCCGAACGACAGCGCCAGCTTCGAGGCGCCGCGCACGAGCAGCTCGGAGCCGACCACCAGTGCGGCCAGTCCGGCGACGAACAGCAGGAGCGTGGTCATCGTCAATCTCGGTCGAGGGGTGGGGCGGGGCCCCGGTGGCCGGGGGCCGGCCGATCGGGAGCGCGCAGTATAGCGACGCCCCGATCGGGGTCCCGAAGTTCCGGTATCGTGGCGGGTCAATGAGCGCCCCCTCCCTGGTCACCCTCGTCGACGCGCAGCTCGCGTACGGCGACCTCCCGCTGCTCGACCTCGCGTCGCTGTCGGTGCTGTCCGGCGAACGCATCGGACTGGTCGGCCGCAACGGCACCGGCAAGTCCTCGCTGCTCGGCATCCTGTCGGCGCGCGCGCCGCTCGACGACGGCCTCGTGCAGCGGCGCGACGGCCTGCGCATCGCCACCGTCGAGCAGGAGCCCGAGCTGCCGGCCGCCGACACGCTGCACGACAGCCTGCTCGAGCGGGGCGGCCTCGAGTCGCTCGACGACGATCGCGAGCGCTGGCGCGTCCAGGCGCGGCTCGCCGAGTACCTGCAGCGCTTCGGCCTCGACCCTGCGGCCGATCCGTCGTCGGCCTCGGGCGGCGAACGCAAGCGCGCCGCGCTGGCGCTCGCGTTCGCGCTCGACCCCGAACTGCTGCTGCTCGACGAACCGACCAACCACCTCGACATCGCCGGCATCGAGCTGCTCGAGTCGCTGCTGCAGAAGGTCCCGGCCGCGGTCTTCGTGACCCACGACCGGTTCTTCCTCGATGCGGTGGCCACGCGCATCGTCGAGCTCGACCGCGGCGTGCTGCGTTCGTTCCCCGGCAACTTCACCACCTACCAGCGGGTCCGCGCCGAGCAGCTCGCCGTCGAGCGCACCGCAGCGCGCCGCTTCGACAAGTTCTGGGCGCAGGAGGAGGTCTGGATCCGCAAGGGCGTCGAGGCGCGCCGCACCCGCAACGAGGGCCGCGTGCGGCGTCTCGAGCAGCTGCGCACCGAACGCGACGCCCGGCGCGAGCGCCAGGGTGGCGTGAGGATGGCGGTGGACGCCGGCGAGCGCAGCGGCAAGCTGGTCGCCGAGCTGACCGATGTCTCGAAGGCCTTCGACGGCCGGCGCGTCATCGACGGCCTGTCGCTGATCGTCTCGCGCGGTGACCGGCTCGCGCTGGTCGGGCCCAACGGGGCGGGCAAGTCGACGCTGCTCAAGCTGATCCTCGGACAGCTCGAGCCCGATGCCGGCGAACTGCGGCTGGGCACGCAGCTGAAGGTCGCCTACTTCGACCAGATGCGCGAGCAGCTCGACCCGGACAAGAGCGTGGTCGAGACCATCAGTCCGGGGTCCGACTGGGTCGAGGTCGGCGGCGAGCGCAAGCATGTGATGAGCTACCTCGGCGACTTCCTGTTCCCGCCGCGCCGGGCGCAGTCGCCGGTACGCACGCTGTCGGGCGGTGAGCGCAACCGGCTGCTGCTGGCGCGGCTGTTCGCCCGGCCGGCGAACCTGCTGGTCCTCGACGAGCCGACCAACGACCTCGACATCGAGTCGCTCGAGCTGCTCGAGGACACGCTGCAGGCCTATACCGGCACGCTGCTGCTGGTCAGCCACGATCGCGCGTTCCTCGACAACGTCGCCACCCAGGTGCTGCTGGCCGAGGGCGATGGTCACTGGCGCGAGTACGTCGGCGGCTGGAGCGATGCGCTGCGCCAGCGCCAGGCCTCGCCGCAGGCCGGCGGGGCCGCGGGC
>CAIUGQ010000202.1 GCA_903898725.1 uncultured Burkholderiales bacterium
CTGCGGCGTGCGGGGCGCTCGGCGGCCGGCCTGAGCGGCGAGGCCGAGGCCTCGGCCGTCATCGACGCCCGTGCGGGCGGCACGCCGATCTTCCACGTCTGGACGCCCTCGGGCTGATCGGCGACCCGCACGGTCACCGTCAGCTCCGGCGCCTCGATCGCCTCTCGGGACTGCAGCAGCACCAAGTTCCGGCTCGCGGGCTTCGAGATCGTGAAGCCCGACGCCGCCGGCGCGGGAAACCCCGGGGGCGCGTGCACCGACACCACCTCGAAGCGCGTCGCCGACACCGGTTCACCCGGTGCCGAGCCGAAGGGCATCATCAGCTTCAGGCGCTGCCCCTGCTGGGACTGGATGCTCGGCGCACCCAGATCGAGCGCCGGGCGCGCCGGCGACGTCGTCGCGCCGGCAAGGCCTGCGGACGAGGCGAGCAGCGCGGCGGCCAGGATCGGGCCGAGGGTGCGGCGGTGCAGGGGCGGGACAGGCATGCGGAATCTCCGTCGGGGGCGGCACGGGCCGCAGGCGAGGCTTCGAGCTTAGGGGCCGGCCCCGGCGCCGGGCGAGGCGCCGCCGCCCGCCGGCCGCCGGCGACCCGCGAGCGGATAGAATCCGTGTCGGAGCGGGTCGGACGGTCGCCGGGGCAGCAATGCCCGGGAGGAAGGTCCGGACTCCAGAGGGCAGGGTGCTGGCTAGCGGCCAGGCGCAGCAAGCGCGTCCGAAAGGCGTGCCCAAGGCGACGGACAGTGGCACAGAGAACAGACCGCCGATGCGGCCGTGCAAGCGGTCGCAGGCAAGGGTGAAACGGTGGGGTAAGAGCCCACCGCGTCCCTGGCGACAGGGGCGGCACGCCAAACCCCACCCGGAGCAACACCAAATAGGCACGCGCTCGGTGCAGACCGTGGAGGACGCCCCTCCGAGCGTGCGGGTTGGTGGCTCGAGCCCCCGGGTAACCGGGGGCCTAGACGAATGACCGTCCGCCGGGCGACCGGCGCACAGAATCCGGCCTACAGACCCGCTCCACTCCTCATTCGTCACCTGAGCAGTTCCCAGTAAGCGACTGATTCGGTTCGCTTTCGCGCCCGGCACTGGATATAGATCCAGTTCTCAGGAAGCGCGGCTAAGTGCTTGTCCCGATTGAAGAAAACCGCTGTCAACTTGACCGACATTCCGCTTTTCCGTACAGTGGGAAAAGGTGCAGAAAAGTGGTTGAGAGTGGTAGATCAGTGCTGTTTAGGTGCTGATCGACGCGTCCTACGACGAATCGGACAAGGCAGGGAATGTTCCAAGGGCGATCCGCGCTGGCGCTGGACGCGAAGGGCCGCATGTCGGTCCCGACGCGGCATCGCGACGCGCTGATGAGTCAGTGCGAGGGTCGGCTCACGCTGACCCGGCACCCCGACGGATGCCTGCTCCTCTACCCCCGACCCGTCTGGGAGGCGGTCCGCGAACGCATCTCCGCGCTGCCGATCAGCGCGAGCGCGTGGAAGCGGTTCTTCCTCGGCAATGCGATCGACGTCGAGCTCGACGGCACCGGTCGCGTGCTGATCTCTCCCGAGCTGCGCGAGGCGGCGGGTTTCACGAAAGACATCGTGCTGCTCGGCATGGGTGCCCACTTCGAGCTGTGGGAAGAATCCAGGCTGACGACGAAGGAAAACGAGGCGATCGCCGGCGGTATTCCCGAGGCCTTGTCCGGTCTGTCGATCTAGGGCGGCGCTCTTGATCGACACCGCAGTCCCCGGGCTTCACCGGTCGGTGATGCCGCAGGCATGCATCGAAGGGCTGGCGATCCGGCCGGACGGTGTCTACGTGGACGGCACCTTCGGTCGGGGTGGCCATTCCGCGCAGATCCTGGCCGCGCTGGGCTCGGCAGGGCGATTGGTGGCGATCGATCGGGACCCGGAGGCGGTCGCGGTCGGGCGGGGGTGGACGGATGGGCGCTTCTCGATCGAGCACGCACGCTTCTCCGATCTCGGGGCGGTGCTCGATGCGCGGGGCATCGACCGGGTCGACGGCGTGCTGCTCGATCTCGGCGTCTCGTCTCCCCAGCTCGACGATGCCTCCCGTGGGTTCAGCTTCAGGGCCGACGGCCCGCTCGACATGCGCATGGATCCGACCCAGGGCATGTCGGCGAGGCAGTGGCTGGTTCAGGCATCAGAGCGCGATATCGCGGAGGCACTGAGGGACTATGGGGAAGAACGGTTTGCTGTTCCGGTTGCAAAGGCGATTGCTGCTCGCTGCCGGGATGCCGGCGACACCGCGTTCCGCACCACCGGGGAGCTTGCCGCTCTCGTGGCGGGCGTCGTCCGCGGCCGGCAGAAGAGGCCGGAAGTGGGGAAGGACCCGGCAACACGCACCTTTCAGGCTCTACGGCTTCTCGTCAATCAAGAGCTTGAGGAGCTCGCGCTCGTCCTCGACCGAATCGTCGGCCGGCTGAACGCGGGCGGGCGGATGGTCGTGCTCTCCTTCCACTCACTGGAAGACCGGATGGTCAAGCAGTTCATCGCGCGCGAGGCGGGCCGCATGGCCCGTCGCGACCCGGTCACCGGCGTACCCGTGCACGACACGCCGCCGCGACTGGCGAGCATCGGCCGCACGCTGCCCGACGACGCCGAGGTCTTCGCCAACCCGCGCTCGCGCTCGGCGGTGCTGCGCGTGGCCGAGAGGATCTGAGCGCGATGACCAAGGTCAATGCGGTGCTGATCGCGGTCCTGATGACCTGCGCGCTGCTGCTCGTCACCTCGCAGCACCGTGCGCGCAAGGCCTTCATCGAGCTCGAGCGCGCGCAGTCGATGGCGCGCAAGCACGAGGTCGAGTGGAACCAGCTGCAGCTCGAGCAGACGCAGCTCGCCAAGCACTCGCGCATCGACGCGGTCGCCCGCCGTGACCTGAAGATGCAGCCGGTCACGCCCGAGCGCACGCTCTACGTGAACGCGCCCGCGGGCGCGCCGTCCGCCTCGAACGCCGTGCCCGGGCAGGCGGCGCCGCAGCCGCCCGCCGCGGCGTCCGTCCATCCGCCGGTCGCCGTCGTCCGGGAGGTCCGCTGATGGGCCGTCCGGTCAAGCTCGGACGCAATGCGCTGCTGACGGCGAAGCTGCCGGCATGGCGCTCGCGCTTCATGCTCGGGATGGTCGCGGTGGCCTTCGTGGCACTGTCGGTGCGGGCGTTCTGGCTGCAGGCGCTGAGCAACGACTACCTGCAGAAGCAGGGCGCGGTGCGCTACGAGCGCACGCTCGAGATCCCGGCCGATCGCGGCAAGATCGTCGACCGCGGCGGTGTCGTGCTCGCCTCCAGCCTGCCTGCCAAGGCCGTCTGGGCCGACCCGGACGACGTCGCCGCCACGACCGCGCAGAAGACACAGCTCGCGAAGCTGCTCGGCCTCGACCCGAAGGAGCTCGAGCGCAAGCTCGTCGAGGGCAAGAACTACGTCTATCTGAAGCGGCAGGTCGACGCCGACGTGGCGAAGCGGGTCGAGGCCATGAAGATTCCCGGCGTGCACCTGCGCCCCGAGAACAAGCGCCACTATCCCGAGGGCGAGACGGTCGCGCATCTGGTCGGCTTCACCAACGTCGAGGACGTCGGCCAGGAAGGCTTCGAGCTGTCCCAGCAGCAGCGCCTTGCCGGCCGGCCGGGCAGCCGCCGGGTGATCAAGGACAACCTCGGGCGCGTCATCGAGCAGGTCGGTTCGGGCACCGAGCCGCAGGACGGCGACGATCTCGCGCTGTCGATCGACACGCGGATCCAGTTCCTCGCCTTCAATGCAATCCGCGACGCGGTGCGCGAGCATCGCGCGAAGGCGGCCACGGCGATCGTGGTCGACGTGCGCTCCGGCGAGATCCTCGCGCTCGTCAACCTGCCGACCTACGACCCGAACAACCGGGCCGCGCTCAACGGCGGGCAGCTGCGCAACCGCGCGATCACCGACACCTACGAGCCCGGCTCCACGATGAAGCCGTTCTCGGTGGCGATGGCGCTCGAGGCCGGCAAGGTCAAGCCGATGACCACGATCGACACCTCGCCCGGCAAGCTGACGATCGGCACGGCGACGATCGGCGACGCCCACCGCTACGGTGTGCTCACCGTCGAGCAGATCCTGCAGAAGTCGTCGAACGTCGGCACGGTGAAGATGGCGCTGCAGCTGCCGCCGCAGCGCATGTGGGAGGGGTTCACCTCGCTGGGCTTCGGCCAGCCGCCGCACATCGGCTTTCCCGGGGCGGTCGCTGGCCGCGTGCGGCCGTACAAGTCGTGGAAGCCGATCGAGCAGGCCACGATGTCCTACGGCCACGGCATCTCGGTCTCGCTGCTGCAGATGGCGCGGGCCTACACCGTGTTCGCGCGTGACGGCGACATGATTCCGCTCACGATGCTCAAGTCGGATGCGCCCGCGGTCGGCGCGCAGGTGTACCGGCCCGAGGTCGCGCTTCAGGTGCGCAAGATGCTCGAGATGGCGGCGGGCCCGCAGGGCACCGCGCCGCTCGCGCAGATCCAGGGCTACCGCGTCGGCGGCAAGACCGGCACCGCGCACAAGCAGGAGAATGGCGCGTACCAGAACAAGTACATCGCGTCGTTCGTCGGCTTCGCGCCGGTCTCGAATCCGCGCGTCGTGGTCGCGGTGATGGTCGACGAGCCGTCCGCGGGCAAGTACTACGGCGGCGTGGTCGCGGCGCCGATCTTCGCGCGCATCACCGGCGAGACGCTGCGCGCGCTCCGGGTCGCGCCCGACGCGCCGTTCACCACGCTGATCCAGCCGGCCGAGCCGGTGCGGGAGAGCCTGTGACGGCGGTCCACGGCCGGCAGGTCGCCGAGCTCGCGAGCTGGCTGCGCGGCGTGCTGCCGCCCGGTGCGGCGCTGGTCGCCGACAGCCGCCGCGTCGCCCGCGGCGATGCGTTCTTCGCGTATCCGGGCGAGCGGGCCGACGGTCGCCGGCATGTGGCGCAGGCGGTCGCGCTGGGCGCGGCGGCGGTGCTCGCCGAGGCCGGCGACGACGGGGTGGCCGCGCATGGCGTGCCGGTGCGGTCGGTCGACGGGCTCAAGCGGCTCGCCGGTCCGATCGCCGACGCCTACCACGGCACGCCGACGGCACGCATGGAGGTGGTCGCGGTCACCGGCACCAACGGCAAGACCAGCTGCAGCCAGTGGATCGCGCAGGGTCTGCACTCGGGCGGCCGTCGCGCCGCGGTGGTCGGCACGATCGGCGCCGGCGTGCTCGCCGGCGACGGGGCGACGGTGCTGGACGACACCGGCCTGACCACCCCCGACGCGCTCGCGATGCAGGCGCTGTTCGCGCGGTTCGCCGAGGCGGGCGTCGACGCGGTCGCCATCGAGGCCTCGTCGATCGGCCTGCATCAGCACCGGCTCGACGGCACACGGATCGCGGTCGCCGTCTTCACCAACCTGACCCGCGATCACCTCGACTACCACGGCAGCATGCAGGCCTACGGCGACGCGAAGGCGCTGCTGTTCGGCTGGCCCGACCTGCGTGCGGCGGTCGTGAACCTCGACGACGCGGCGCACGTGCAGATGCTGGCCCACGTCGCACCGGGCGTGCAGCGGATCGGCTACCGGATCGAGGCGGCCGCACCGGGTTCGGGCGGCGCGGCGGCCGGCCGGCACACCGCCGCGCGCATCGATCGGGTGCTGGTGGCGACCGAGGTCACGCCGACGGCGGCCGGCACGCGGATCGGCATCGACGGTGACTGGGGCCGGGCCACGCTCGAGACCCCGCTGCTCGGGCGCTTCAATGCGGAGAACCTGCTGGCGGTCGCGGGCGCCTGGCTCGCGCTCGGCGTGGGCTTCGAGGACGTGGTCGCGCGGCTCGCGGCGCTGCGCCCGGTGGCCGGCCGGCTGCAGGCGGTGGGCGATGGCGACGGCGTGCCGCTGGCGGTGGTCGACTACGCGCACACCCCCGACGCGCTCGACAGCGCGCTGGCCGCGCTGCGCCCGGTGGCCGTCGCGCGCGGCGGTGCGCTGTGGTGCGTGTTCGGCGCCGGCGGCGACCGCGACCCGGGCAAGCGCCCGCTGATGGCCGCGGCGGCCGGACGTGGCGCCGATCAGGTCGTGCTGACCAGCGACAACCCGCGCGGCGAATCGCCCGAGGCGATCCTCGACGCGGTCCAGGCCGGCCTGCCCGCGGCGTGCGTGATGCTGCGCGAGTCCGACCGCGCGCGCGCGATCGCAGAGAGTCTGGCGCGCGCGGCGCCGGCCGACGTCGTGCTGATCGCCGGCAAGGGCCACGAGCCCTACCAGGAGATCGGCGGCGTGCGTCACCCGTTCCTCGACGCCGAGCATGCGGCACGCGCCCTCGAGCGCCGCGCCCTCAGGGAGGCCGCCCGTGCTTGAGCTGCGCGAGGCCTACGGCTATCTCTCGGGCGGTCGCCTGATCGCCGCGGACCCGGGCGAGCCGCCGATGGTGTTCACCGGCGTGTCGACCGACACGCGCGCGGTGCGCCCGGGCGAGCTGTTCGTCGCGCTGCGCGGCGAGCGTCACGATGCGCACGACTTCGTCGGCCAGGCGGTGGCGGCCGGCGCGTCGGCGCTGCTCGTCGAGCGCTGGACCGAGGGCTGTCGTGCGCCCGCCCTGTGGGTGGCCGACACGCGCCGTGCGCTCGGCGAGATCGCCGCCGGCTGGCGCCGCCGCTTCACGCTGCCGGTGATCGCGGTGACCGGCAGCAACGGCAAGACCACGGTCAAGGAGATGATCGCGGCGATCCTGGCCGCGCATGTCGGCGAGGACGCCCGACTGTCGACCCGCGGCAACCTGAACAACGACATCGGCGTGCCGCTGACCGTGCTGCGGCTGGACGCTCGCCATCGGGCCGCGGTGATCGAGCTCGGCATGAACCAGCCGGGCGAGATCGCCTGGCTCGCGTCGATCGCGCAGGCCGGCGTCGCGCTGGTCAACAACGCGCAACGCGAGCACCAGGAGTACCTCGGCACCGTCGAGGCGACCGCCCACGAGAACGGCGCGGCCATCGCGGCGCTCGCGGCCAATGGCGTCGCGGTGTTCCCCGGCGACGACGTGCACGCGCCGATCTGGCGCACCCTCGCCGGCGGCCGTCGCACGATCGACTTCGGCACCGACGCGGGCTGTGCGGTGCACGCCGGCGTCGATGCGCGCACCGACGGCTTCGAGATGTCGATCGAAGGCGTGCGTCTGACGGTGTCGATCGCGATCGACGGCGCGCACAACGTGCGCAATGCGCTCGCCGCCGCCGCCTGCTGCCATGCGATCGGCGTGCCGCCGGCGAGCATCGCCGCCGGCCTCGCGGCCTTCCGGCCCGCCTCCGGGCGCCTGCGCCGGCTGCAGGCCGCGAGCGGCGCCGCGGTCGTCGACGACAGCTACAACGCCAACCCCGACTCGGTGCGCGCCGCGATCGACGTGCTGGCGGCCTTCGGCGGTCCGCGCCTGATGGTGCTGGGCGACATGGCGGAAGTCGGCGAGCAGGGCCCGCAGTTCCACGCCGAGGTCGGCGCGTACGCGCGGGCGCGCGGTCTCGAGCGGCTCCTCGCGTTCGGTGCCGCCACGCGCGCGAGCGTCGAGGCCTTCGGGGACGGCGCCGAGCATTTCGGTTCGATCGAAGCGGTGTGCGCCCGGGCCTGCGAGCTCGCTGGTGCCGGCTCGACCGTGCTGGTGAAGGGATCACGATCGATGCGGATGGAACGGGTGGTGCAGGCGCTCGCCGGCGCGGCCGCGAACGACGGAGGGCACCACTGATGCTGCTGGAGCTCGCCCAGTGGCTGTCGAAGGACTATCGGTTCTTTACGGTCTTCAACTACATCACGCTGCGCGCCGTGCTCGCGACGCTGACCGCGCTGCTCATCGGGCTGCTCGCCGGGCCGTGGCTGATCCGCAAGCTCGCGCAGCTCAAGATCGGCCAGGCGGTGCGCACCGACGGTCCGCAGACGCACCTGACCAAGTCGGGCACCCCGACGATGGGCGGCGCGCTGATCCTGATCGGCATCGGTGCGGCCACGGTCCTGTGGGCCGACCTCGCGAACCGCTTCGTGTGGGCGGTGCTGATCGTGACGCTCGGCTTCGGCGCGATCGGCTGGATCGACGACTACCGCAAGGTGGTGCACAAGAACCCGAAGGGCATGTCGGCCCGCGACAAGTTCTTCTGGCAGTCGCTGATCGGCGTGGTCGCCGCGGTCTACCTCGCGTTCGCGGTGCCTGCGGCCTCCAACTACGAAGCGATCCAGCTGGTGATCGGCTGGTTCGCCTCGGGCTTCGAGATGAGCCTGCCCCCGCGGGCCGACCTGATCGTGCCGTTCTTCAAGACGGTGTCGTATCCGCTCGGCGTGTTCGGCTTCATCGGCCTGACCTACCTGGTGATCGTGGGCACGAGCAACGCGGTCAACCTGACCGACGGCGCGGACGGGCTCGCGATCCTGCCGTCGGTGCTGGTGGGTGGCGCGCTCGGCATCTTCGCCTACGTGACCGGCAATGCGGTCTTCTCGAAGTACCTGCTGATCCCGTATGTGCCGGGCGCCGGCGAGCTGGTGGTGTTCTGCGGTGCGATCGCGGGCGCGGGGCTCGCGTTCCTGTGGTTCAACGCCTACCCGGCGCAGGTCTTCATGGGCGACGTCGGCGCGCTCGCGCTCGGCGGCGCGCTCGGCACGGTCGCGGTGATCGTGCGCCAGGAGATCGTGCTGTTCATCATGGGCGGCGTGTTCGTCGCCGAGACGCTCTCGGTGATGCTGCAGGTCGCCTGGTTCAAGTACACGAAGAAGCGCTATGGCGTGGGCCGGCGCATCTTCAGGATGGCACCGCTGCATCACCACTTCGAGGTGGGCGGCGTCAAGGAGTCCCAGGTCGTCGTCCGCTTCTGGATCGTGACGATGATGCTGGTGCTGATCGGCCTGTCGTCGCTGAAGCTGCGGTGAGCCCGGTGATCGATCCGATCGTGCCCCTCGAGCCGGTCGCCCCGGATCCGGTCGCCATCGGGCCGGCTTCGTTCGCGCCGGCCGTGATCGAGTCGTCCGCGATCGAGCCGACCGCCATCGAGCCGACCGCCATCGAGGCGA
>CAIUGQ010000203.1 GCA_903898725.1 uncultured Burkholderiales bacterium
CCGGTCGAGAACGCCTCGTTCATGCCGTGGCTGGTGGGCACCGCGCTGATCCACTCGCTGGTCGTCACCGAGCGCCGCGGCGCGTTCAAGGCCTGGACGCTGCTGCTGGCCATCGCCGCATTCAGCCTCTCGCTGCTCGGCACCTTCCTCGTGCGCTCGGGCGTGCTCACCTCGGTCCATGCCTTCGCGACCGACCCGACCCGCGGCGTGTTCATCCTCGGGTTCCTGATCGCGGTGGTCGGCAGCTCGCTCGTGCTGTTCGCGATCCGCGGGCCCGGCATCGCGGGAAACCTCGCGCCGGTCGCGTTCCGCGGCAGCTCGCGTGAGGGCTACCTGCTCGCCAACAACGTGCTGATGGCCACTGCGGCGGGGTCGGTGCTGCTCGGCACCATGTATCCGCTGGTGCTCGATACGCTCGGGCTCGGCAAGATCTCGGTCGGCCCGCCGTACTTCGAGGCGGTGTTCTTCCCGGTCATGGCACCGGCGGCGTTCCTGATGGGCATCGGCCCGATCGCGCGCTGGCGCGATGCCCCGGTGCCCGAACTCGCGAAGCGGCTCAAGTGGGCGTTCGCCGTGGCGGTGCTCGCGAGCGTCGGCTTCGTGCTGAGCTCCGGGCGCTTCGGCGGCACGCAGAGCGGCTCGACGCTGGGGGCCATCGCATTCGCCATCGGCGTGTTCCTCGGGCTGTGGCTGCTGGTGGCGAGCGTCGTCGCCGTCGTCGACCGCGCCTCTCAGGTCAAGGCGCCGACCTGGGGTGCCCGCCTGCGCGCGCTGCCCGGCGGGTTCTGGGGGATGATCATCGCGCACGCGGGCGTCGGCGTGTTCTGCATCGGCGTGGCGGGCGTCAAGACGCTCGACATCGAGGTCGACGCCGCGCTCGGACCGGGCCAGACGGTGCAGGTCCGCGACTACGAGCTGCGTCTGCTCGACATGCAGGAGATCGCCGGGCCCAACTACCGCGCCGCGCAGGCGCGCGTGCAGGTCTCGAAGAACGGCCGCGTGCTGTTCGACCTGCTGCCCGAGAAGCGCTTCTACAGCACCACGCAGATGGTGATGACCGAGGCCGCGATCGACTCGGGCTTCACGCGCGACCTGTACGTCTCGCTCGGCGAGCAGCTGCCCGACGGACGCTGGACGGTGAAGACCTGGGTCAAGCCCTTCGTCGACTGGATCTGGGCCGGCTGCTTCATGATGGCCATCGGCGGCTTCGTGGCGATCTCGGACCGTCGCTATCGCACGAGCCGTGCGACCGAGACCGCCGCGCGTCGCGTCGGCGCCGCGGCCTGACCGGGATCGCGCGCGATGCGTTCGCTCAAGTTCGTGGTGCCGGCGATCCTCTTCGCCATCCTCGCGGCGTTCCTGCTGCGCGGGCTGTCCAAGGATCCACGCGAGATCCCGTCGCCGCTGATCGGCCGGCCCGCACCGGACTTCACGCTGCCTCAACTCGCGCAGCCCGACCAGACCTGGACGCCGCAGTCGATGGCGGGCAAGGTGTGGCTGCTCAACGTGTTCGCGTCCTGGTGCGTGCCCTGCCTGGTCGAGCATCCGCTGCTGCTGCAGATGTCGAAGCAGGGCACACTGCCCATCGTCGGCTTCAACTACAAGGACGAGCCGCGCGCGGCCGGGAACTGGCTCGCCAAGCACGGTGATCCGTACACCGTCGTCGTGGCCGACCGCAGCGGCAGCGTCGCGCTCGACTACGGCGTGTACGGCGTGCCCGAGACCTTCCTCGTCGACCGCAGCGGCACGATCCGCTTCAAGCACGTCGGCCCGCTGACGCCGGAGGTGGTCAGCGCCAAGCTGATGCCGCTGGTGCGGGAGCTGTCGAAGTGAGCAGGGCACCGGTCCGCCGGCAGGACGCAGCGGCCGCGCGCACGGCGCAGGGCACCCGGCTCGCGCGCCTCCGTGCAGCGCTCGCGGCGGTGCTGCTCGCCACGACATTCGCCGCGGCCGCGCTGTCCCGTCCCGCGCCATCGGGCGTGCCGCCGGAACAGGAGGAACAGCTGCTGCGCAGTGATCGATTCCGCCATCTGGCGAGCGAGCTGCGCTGCCTCGTCTGCCAGAACCAGACGCTCGCCGACTCGAACGCCGACCTCGCGATCGACCTGCGCAACGAGGTGCTGCGACAGATGGCCTCGGGCAAGGACGACGGGCAGATCAAGTCCCACCTCGTCGATCGCTACGGCGAGTTCGTGCTGTACCGACCGGTGCTCTCGGCGCGCAATCTCGCGCTGTGGGCCGGCCCGGCGGTGCTGCTCGCGCTCGGCGCGCTCGTGATCTTCCGGATGAGCCGGCGTCCGCGCACTGCACCCGCCGCACCGGCCGCCGAGGACCTCGATGCACGGATGGCCCGCGTCGACCGGCTGCTCGACGCGGACGAGTCCAGGCCGCGCTGAGTCCTCCTCGCTGAGTCCTCCTCGCCGAGTCCTCGTGCGAGCCGGGCGCGCTCAGGCCCCGGTCGCGATGCGGTGCAGCCCGCGCGCCGCGCAGTCCGAGTCGGCCCGCACGAACGCCCGCGGCAGCCGCTCGCGTCGCTCGGGGTCGAGCACGGCGTGTACCACGGGCAGCGTCCGCTCGTAGACTCCCGCGAGCCGGGGGTCGGCCACCAGCACCAGCGGCAGCGTGCGATCCGCATCGGGTGCGCCGAACGGGCCGGACAGCGCCTGCCGGAGCTCGGTGCCGAGCAGCCAGCCGGAGAGCCGCGAACGCTCCGCCGCGCCCGGCGAACCCTGCCCCACCACCCGCGAGCGGAAGGTGAACAGCTCGTGCAGCCAGCGTGCATCGGCACCGGGCTCGAGCGAGCGGGCGACGCCCGAATCGAACGCGGCATCGTCGAGCGGCGCCGCGTCGCCGAAGGCCTTCGCGAGGCTGCCGTGGGCGCCGAGCAGCTCGTAGAGCTCGCCGGTGAACCAGGTGCCGAAGGCATCGACCACACCGTCGCGCAGGCGCAGCCACTTCGCATGTGTGCCCGGCATGCACAGCAGGCCGTCGGACAGGCCGGTGCCCAGCGCCTGCGTCTCCTCGCCGCGCAGCACATCGGGCTCGCGGGTCCGCAGCCCGCCGACGATCGACAGCACACGCCCGAGCGAGGTCGGCACCGTAACCAGTCGGTCGCGGATCGCATCGACGCCGGCGGGCAGGTCGACATAGGGCGCTTCCACCCATGCCCCGCGCGCACCGACCATGCCGCAGGCGAAGAGCGCCGCGGCGGGACGCGCCGCAGCCCAGTCGCCGACGGTCTCGGCGAGCACCGCATCGAAGCGCCCCGCGGGCAGGCCGATCGCGCCCTGGTCACCGGCACGACGATCACGGACGGTTCCGTCGGGGTCGATCAGCCACGCGCGCAGCCGCGACGAGCCCCAGTCGATCGCGATCACGCCGTCGCCCGCACCGTCCTTCGCCGCCTGCGTCCGCATCCCTGCTCCTCGAGTCGTCGCGCCGGCCCGATGGTAACGCGCACGACACCGCGCACGCGACGCACGCCGGCTCGGGGCGAACCGGCTCGCGAAGCATCGGGATCCGTCACCGCAGACCGGGCACTCGCGTTGACAGCCCGACGTGCAGCGGTGTCGAATCGGACCATGCCGGATCCGATGCGTTGAGCTGGGACGTCACGCTCGCCGTGCTGCTCGCGGCCGCGGTGCACGCCGGCTGGAACGCCCTCGTCAAGCACGGGCGCGACCCGCTGCTCGAGACCACGCTGATCCATGCGTGGGTCGCGCTGCCCGCGCTCGTGGCGGTGATGCTGCTGCCGTGGCCCGGCACGACGGCCGCGCTCTGCCTGGCCGCCTCGACGCTGGTCCACTGCATCTACTATCACGCGCTCGCGGGTGCCTACCGCAATGCGGACCTGAGCTTCGCGTACCCGGTCATGCGCGGCAGCGCACCGATGTTCACGGCGCTGCTCGGCGTGGTCATGCTCGGCGAGCGGCCCGCAGCGCTCGCCTGGGTCGGCATCGTGACGATCTGCGCAGGCGTGCTCGCGATCGGACTGGCACGGGCACGAGACATCGATCCCGGCGCGAGGCGCCGCTCGCTCGGCTGGGCGTTGCTGACCGCGACGACGATCGTCGCCTACACCCTGATCGACTCGAGCGGCGCACGCGCCGCGCCCACGCCCTGGTCCTACGTCGCCTGGCTGGCCGCCGTGCAGGGACCCGCGATGGCGTGCGTCGTCGCAGTGCGGCGCGGCGGCGCCCTGCTCGAGTACGGACGCGAGCGCGGCGCGACGCCGCTCATGGCCGGCATCGCGTCGATGCTGGCCTACGGGATCGCGCTGTGGGCGATGACGCGCGCCCCGGTGGCGCTCGTCGCCGCACTGCGCGAGACCTCGGTGCTGTTCGCGCTGTTCATCGCGCGCGGGTTGCTCAAGGAACGGGTGGGCGCCGCACGCTGGGCGGGCGCGGCGTCGATCGTCGCCGGGGTGGTGGCGCTGCGCCTCGCGTGAGGCGAGGCCCCGGAAGATCTCGGCGGCGACCTTCGCACGCCTGGGGGCCAGAAACGACAACGCCCCCTCGGGGGCGTCTGATGCATTCGCACGGCCCGCGCCAGGCGGCCGGCGGACAGGCGTTACTTAGCCTTCTTCTTGTTCACGGCGGCCTTGAAGGCGGCACCGGCGGAGAACTTCGGGACGGTCGCGGCAGCGATCTTGATCTTCTCGCCAGTGCGCGGGTTCTTGCCCGTGCGTGCGGCGCGCTTGCTCGAGAAGAAGGTGCCGAATCCGACGAGGGTCACACGGTCACCCTTGGTGACGGCCTTCTCGACGGCCGCGACGATGGCGTTCAGCGCACGCTCGGCCGCGGCCTTGCTGATATCCGCCTCTGCGGACACGGTCTCGATCAGTTCACTCTTGTTCATTAGCGACCTCCGTCGATATCTCGGAAATGGGTGTCTCGTGCGGGTAGTGTCTGTATGTCGAGCGGCGACGAAGGCCGAGGCCTCTCCCTCCCAGCCCGATCAAGGGCGCGATTCTACAGATATGGGGCCGCGCAGCCTACCGCCATGCGAATTTTCGCACAGCGATGCCCTTGACATGCGGGTTTCCGGGCCCCTTGCCCCGACGGGCACAATGAGGGCCCACCGTGCACCGTCGACGCCCGATGATCCCTCAGCCGCCCCTGCATCCCGACTCGCTGCTGCTCCACGCCGACGATCCGCTGCACGACGGCACGTCGGTCACGCCGCCCATTCCATGGTCCGCGACCTTCACGGCCGAGGACGCGCAGGCGTTCGCGCGCATGGCGTCCGAGCCGATGCACGAGCGCTACTACACGCGCTACGGCAACCCGCTGCACCGTCGTGTCGCGCGCATCGTGGCCGACCTCGAGGGCGCAGCCACCGGACTCGTCGCGGCGAGCGGCATGGGTGCGATCTCGACGGTCGCCCTCGGACTGCTCGCTCAGGGTGACCGCGTCGTCGCGCAGCGCAATCACTACATGGGCACGACGAAGCTGCTGTCCGAACTGCTCGCGCGCTTCGGCGTGACCGCCGAATTCGTCGACCAGACGGACACCGAGGCGTTCGCCCGTGCCCTCGAACGACCCGCTGCGATGGTCATGCTCGAGTCGCCGACCAATCCGGACTGCAGCCTGACCGACCTCGCCGCGGTCGCGACGCTCGCGCACGCCGCGGGCGCAACGGTGGTCGTCGACAACACCTTCGCGACACCGCTGAACCAGCGGCCGCTCGCGCTCGGTGCCGACCTGGTGGTGCACAGTGCGACCAAGTACCTCGGCGGCCATCACGACCTCACGGCCGGCGTCGTCGTCGGCGATGCCGCGATGATCGAGCGGCTGTGGTCGACGCAGATCGTGCTCGGGGCGACGCTCTCGCCGATGGACGCCTGGCTGCTGCTGCGCGGGCTGCGCACGCTGTCGGTCCGCGTGCACCGCATCAACGAGAGCGCGCTCACGGTCGCGCGCGCGCTCGCCGCGCACCCCGCGGTCGAGTCGGTGTCCTACCCCGGGCTCGCCTCGCATCCGCAGCATGCGCTCGCGCTGCGTCAGATGAGCGGCTTCGGCGGTGTGATGGGCCTGCGCCTTCGAACCGGCTACGAGGGCACCGCCCGCTTCGTCGCGGGCCTTCGGCTCGCGCAGCACGCGGTGAGCCTGGGCGGTGTCGAGACGCTGATCGTGCATGCCGCGGCGATGTGGGCCGGCACCCTCGACGAGGCCGGCATGCGGCTGGCCGGGATCGAACCGAACCTCGTTCGGCTGTCGGTCGGCCTGGAGCACCCGGACGACCTGATCGCCGACCTGTGCCGCGGCCTGGACGCACTCCCCGCCGGATGACCCCGACCGGCCGACGGGCGCCCTGGCGGACCGGGGGCCGGTCGATCGAACCCGATCGGCGGCGGGCCGACCGGCAGGCCCGGACGCCGACGGATCGCCACCGCCCTTCGCCGGTTTCGCAAATGGGTCGCAAAGCCGCTCCGAGCGGCCGAAACCCCGTCCGAAGTGTGTTGCTACGCCACCGATCGCCGCCGGCCGGTCGGCGGCACCGGGCCGGTCGCAGACCCCTTTAAGGGTAGACTCGGCCGCAATCTGCCCCCGGAGCCCCCTTTTGCAGCGCTCGCGCGTCGCGTTCGTGTCCCTGCCTCAGCCCGTGCCCCTGACCGTGTGCCCGCCCGTTTCAGCGTCGCTGTCCGTATCGGTGTCGCCCCGGCGGCCCCTGCGGGCGCTGCTGCGCGGTACCGTCCTGGCGGGTGCGCTGGCGATGGCCGGGTGCGGCGGCGGCGGCGGCGGCACCCCCCCTGCGGTGGACCCCGGAACCGGTTCGGGCGGCGGCGGCGGCACGGTCGAGCCCAAGACCGTCTCTGCGGGTCCGGGCTGCGACCTGGTCTACACCCTCACCCAGTCGGCGGTGCTGACCGGCACCGACCCGCTGCTCGCGCTGCAGTGGCACCTGCGGAACAGCGGACAGACCGGCGGCACCGCCGGCGAGGACCTGCGTGCGGTCGACGCCTGGGGCTCGAGCCGCGGCACGGGCGTTCGGGTCGCGGTGATCGACGATGCGATCGAGGTCGTCCACGCCGACCTGCTGCCCAATCTGGTCGACGGTGCCAGCCGCAGCTACCGCAGCGGCAATCGCGGCAGCGTCTGGCCGCTGCCGTGCTCGAGCGGCACGGACCCGGTCACCCTCGAGGCCAAGGAAGTGCACGGCACCGCGGTCGCGGGCATCGTGCTCGGCCGCGACGACAACGCACTCGGCGGCGCCGGCGTCGCGCCGCGCGCCTCGCTGGTCGCCTTCGACGCGCTGATCAGCCGCCAGGACGCCGACATCGTCGATGCGCTGCTGCGCGACTCGGCGCTGAACGCCATCTATCAGAACAGCTGGGGGGCGCCCGACAGCGACGGTGCGCTGCACGCCGCGGCGCCGGCCTTCGCCGCCGCCATCCGCACCGGCATCGAGACCGGGCGCGGCGGGCTGGGATCCATCTACGTCTTTCCCGGTGGCAACGGCGGCTGCTTCGCCGCCGACCTGTCCGGCAACTGCGTCAGCGACAACGCGAACTTCGACGGCTTCGTCAACCGCCTCGGCACGATCGCGGTCTGCGCCGTCGACCACGCCGGCCGCCGGCCGTGGTACGGCGAGCCGGGCGCGAACCTGCTGGTCTGCGCCCCCTCCTCCGGCGACGCGAAGAACGTCGTGACGACGACGATCCGAGGCGGCTACCGACAGGACTTCAGCGGCACCTCGGCGAGCACCCCCCAGGTCTCGGGCGTGGTCGCGCTGATGCTGGCGGCGAACCCCTCGCTCACCTGGCGCGACGTCCGCCTGATCCTCGCCAAGACCGCCCGCCGCAACGACCCGGCCAACCCGGACTGGGAGCCGGCTGCGGGCGGACGCGTGTTCAGCCACCAGTATGGATTCGGCGTCGCCGACGCCCGGGCTGCGGTGGCCGCGGCCACCGGCTGGAGCAGCGTCGGCGGCAGCGCCCAGCTCAAGACCTGCACCCTCCCCGAGCGCGCGCCGGGCATCGCGATTCCCGATGCGCCGACCGACCCGGCGATCCCGCCGACGCCCGCGACCGACTCGCTGAACATCGCCGCGAACGAGTGCGGCATCACGCAGATCGAGTACGTCGAGGTCCGCGTGACGACGACGCACACCTACTCCGGCGACCTGCGGATCCGCCTGATCAGCCCGCAGGGCGCGGTCAGCCGACTCGCGGAATCGCGCATCTGCAAGGGCGACGGCAGCGATCCCTGCGGCGCCTTCGACGGCTGGACCTTCGGTTCGTCGCGGCACCTCGACGAGCCCGCAACGGGCACCTGGACGCTGCAGCTGGCCGACACCGTCGAGCTCGACACCGGTCGGCTCGAGAAATGGAGCCTGACGCTCTATGGCCGCTGACCGCACTGTCCGCCGCATCGCCGGCCGCGCCGCATGGCGTTGCGCCGCCGTGGCAGCCCTGTCGGTGGCGGCGCTGGCCGCCGCGCTGCCCGCCGGCGCCGCCGCGCCCGATCGGCCGGCGCTCGACACCGTCACCAAGCCGGTCCGCGCCAAGTCCAAGGCCGCGCCGACCCACGTCTGGCACGACGGCGCCGGCAAGCGCGCCCTGAGCATCGACACCACGCTCGAGGCCGACTTCTCGCCGGCAGGGGGCGACGACCGCGTGCTGCGGCGCGCCGGTGCGACGCCGAAGTCGGCCAGCTCGCTGGTCTCCCCGGTGCTGCGCGACGAGGCCGGCCGGCTGCGCGCCCTGCCGGGCGGCGTGATCGTCGTGCTGGCCGCGCCCGCCGACGAGGCCGCCGGGCGTGCGCTGCTGGTCCGCAACGGCGCCTCGCCGGTGCGTCGGCTGTCCGACACGCTGTGGCTCGTCGAGGGCCCCGTCGGGCTGGGCTCGCTCGAGCTGGCCAACCGGCTGCAGGCCACGGGGCGCTTCGCCTCGGCCCAGCCCAACTGGTGGGTCGAACGAACGCTCAAGTGAGCGCGGCGCATACAATCGTCGGCCAGCCGTACACCCGGGTCCGACCTCCATGCGCACCGATCAGCCGGTCACCATCCGGCGCCTCGACTATTCCCCGCCGGACCACACGGTCGATCGCATCGACCTCAGCATCGAGCTCGACCCGCAGCGCACCCGCGTGACCGCGCGCATGGCGGTGCGCCGGCGTGCCGACGCGCCCGCCGACACGCCGCTGTCGCTCGACGGCGAAGGCCTCGAGCTGCTGTCGGCGCACATCGACGGCGTGGCCGTGCCCACCGCCCGGCTGCACCTGAGCGACGACGGTCTGCGCATCGACGCGCCGCCGGCATCGTTCGAGCTGGTCACCGTCGTCGCCATCGCGCCG
>CAIUGQ010000204.1 GCA_903898725.1 uncultured Burkholderiales bacterium
GGGAGGTTGGCCGGCTTGAGCTTGGCCAGCTTGGCGAGCGACTTCGGCGAGAGCTGGGCCGGGCCGATGTCGGGCACGACACCCGACAGGTCGCGGAGCTTGCCTTCGGCGTCGATGAGACCGGGCTTTTCCTTGCCGGGCTTGCCGTAGCGGACGAGTTTCATGGGTGGGTTCTCCTGGTGGGATGACGGTTCGGAAGGGGGTTCAGATCATCGTGCCGCCGTCCACGCAGAACGGCTGGCCGGTGGCGAAACGGGACTCGTCGCTCGCGAGGTAGACGGCGATCGGCGCGATCTCCTCGGCGGTCGCGAGCCGGCCCATGGGCTGGCGCGCGATGAACATCTTGCGCGCCTCGACCGGGTCGGCGAACGCGTTGATGCGATCGCCCAGGCTCGGCGTGTCGACCGTGCCCGGGCAGATGCAGTTGCAGCGGATGCCGCGGGCGACGTAGTCGATCGCGACCGACTTGGTGAGGCCGATCACCGCGGCCTTGCTCGCGCCGTAGGCGAAGCGGTTGGCGAAGCCCTTCAGGCTCGAGCACATCGAGGCCATGTTGATGATCGAGCCGCCGCCGCGCTCGAGCATGCCGGGCAGCGCCGCGGCGATGGTCTTCCACTGCGCGCGCACGTTGAGGTTGAAGCTCAGGTCCCAGTCGGCGTCGCTGCACTGCTCGATGCCGCCCTGATGGACCCAGCCGGCGCAGTTGAACAGCACGTCGAGCGGCTGCGCGCCGACGACCGCGGCGACCTCGGCGTCGTTCAGCACGTCGAGCCGGCGGGTCTCGATGCCGGCGACGCCCTTCAGCGACTCGAGCAGCTCGGCCTTCACGTCGGTGGCGATCACCTGCGCGCCCTCGGCGGCCATCATCAGCACGGTCGCCCGGCCGATGCCGGCGCCTGCGGCGGTCACGAGGATGCGCTTGCCCGCGAGTCTTCCTGCCATCTGTGTCTCCTCCCTCGGTCGTTCGTGTCGGATCGCTTGCGCGAAGCCGCCGATGATAGCGCGACGGACGCGGGCTACGGCCGGACCGCAGCGAGCGCGCCGCGCTCGCGCAGCCCATCGAGCGCGGCCGCAAGCGCGGCGGCGAGCGAGGGCTCGGTCGCGGCGTCGCCGAACACCTCGTCGATCGCGAGCATCGCGCGCACGGTCTGCAGCGCCTCGCCCGGCACCGAGGCCGCGGCACGCAGCCGCAGCGCGAGCGGGTCGTCGAGCGGCAGCTCGCCGCCGGCGTCGTCCCGACCCGCACAGAAGTGCATCCAGGCCGCGACCGCGAGCAGCGGCGCGTCGTGCGGCAGACCCGCGCGGCGCGCCTCGAGCAGCGTCGCGACCAGCCGCTGGGGCAGCTTCCTCGAGCCGTCCATCGCGATCTGCAGCAGCCGGTGACGCAGCGCCGGATTGGCGAAGCGCTCGAGCAGGCGCACGCCATAGCCTGGCGCCTGCGCCTGTACCGAGGCCGGCAGCGTCGCCGCCGCCTGCAGCCAGAGCCGCCCGACGAAGGCGCGCAGGTGCGGATCGGCGATCGCGGCGTCCACCGTGGCCAGGCCGGCGAGCGCGCCCAGATACGCGAGCGACGAATGCGCCGCGTTGAGCAGCCGCAGCTTCATCGCCTCCCAGGGGGCGACGTCGTCGACCAGTTCGACGCCAGCGGCCTCGAGCGGCGGCGTCTCGCCGGCGAAGCGCCGCGCGATCACCCACTGCGTGAACGGCTCGGCGGCGACCGGCCAGGCGTCGACCACCCCGAGGCGTCGCGCGGCCTCCTCGCGGTCGGCATCGACCGTGGCCGGCACGATCCGATCGACCATGGTGTCGGGGCAGGCGACGGCGCGCCCGATCCAGTCGGCCAGCGCCGGATCGAGGGCCGCGGCCTCGGCGTGCAGCCGCGCCTGCAGCCGGCTGCCGTTGTGCGACAGGTTGTCGCAGGACAGCACCGACAGGCCGCCGCGCCCGGCGGCGCGCCGTGCGGCCAGTCCGGCGACCAGCAGGCCCACCGCGCTCGACGGCCCGGTCTCGTCGTAGCCCTTTTCGGTGACGGTCAGCGTGACCAGTCGGGTGTCGGCCGCGGCGAGCCGGGCGATCACGACGGCCGGTGCCTCGGGCGCCACCAGCAGCTCGCGCAGCGCGCCGGCCACGCGCACGCGGGTGCCGCTGCCGTCGCGCACGAGCACCGTGTAGAGGCCATCCTGCGGGGCGAGCGCATCGCGCATCGCCGGACGGCGCAGGCTCACGCCGCTCACCGCCCAGCGCGCATCGCCCGCGGCGAGCAGCGCATCGAAGACCAGCGCCTGATGGGCGCGGTGGAAGTTGCCGACCCCCAGGTGCACGACGCCGAGCCGCGCATCGCGACGTGCATAGGCGGGGCGCTCGACCTCGGCGGGCAGCGCGGCGAGCGTCGACTCGGACAGTCGGGCCGTCATCGCGAGGCGCCCGCTCAGCGCAGCGAGGGGGTCATCGAGACGCCCGGGTCGGCCCAGTCCGAGTTCGGCACCAGCGGATACCAGCCGGGTCGACCCGGATCGCGGTCGTACGCATAGCCGCCGAGTTCCTTGTAGAGCTCGTGGTAGTGCGCGACCTTCTCGGCATCGAGCGTGACCCCCAGGCCCGGCGCGCTGGGCACGGCGATGCGCCCGTCCACGTAGCGCATCTTGCCGCCGACGATCACGTCGTCGACGAGGTGGTGATAGTGGGCGTCCGCCGAGTAGCCGAGGTTGGGCACCACCGCGCCCATGTGCAGCATCGAGGCGAGCTGCACGCCCAGCTCGCCCGAGGAGTGCACCGCGACGCCGAGCCCGAAGGTCTCGCAGATGCCCGCGGCCTTCACGCAGGGCCGGATGCCGCCCCAGAACGTGGTGTCGAGCAGGATCACGTCGACCGCACGCTGCGCGACGTTGGCCGCGAGCTGCTCGAAGTTGATCACCACCGTGTTGGTTGCAGTGGGGATGCGGACGAGCTCGCGCAGCCGCGCGAGTTGCGGCATGCCCCAGACCGGATCCTCGATGTAGTGGTTGTCGAGGCCCTCGATGCCGCGGCAGAAGGCGATCGCATCGGCGAGCGACCAGGCACAGTTCGGGTCGTGGCGCAGCGGATCGGACGGCAGCGCCTGGGCGAGCGCCCGGTAGCAGGCCAGCTCGTGCGCCGGCGGGAACACGCCGCCCTTGATCTTGTGCGACCGGAAGCCGTGCTCGGCCTTGAGCGCCCGCGCGTGCGCGACCAGCTGCTCGGGCGTGCGGACCTCGCCCTCGCCGGTACGCGGATCGGCATAGCGGAAGAACAGGTACGAGGCGAACTCGACCGAGTCGCGCACCCGACCGCCGAGCAGCTCGGCGACCGGCACGCCGAGCTTCTTGCCCATGATGTCGAGGCAGGCGAACTCGAGCGCCGCGTGCATCTGCGTGCGGTTGTTGTAGAGGCTCGCCGTCGGGTTGCAGATGGCGAAGCGCATGGCCTCCAGTCGGAACACGTCGTGGCCGCGCAGCAGGCCGATCAGGCCCTCGACCGCGGCGCTCGCGGTCTCGCCGCCGCCGCCGAACTCGCCCAGGCCGACATAGCCGTCGTCGGTCTCGACCTCCACCAGCGTGCGGACGAAGCGGCCCCAGTGGGCCCCATTGCTGTGGCGCAGCGGCGCCTCGAGCGGCACGGTCACGGGGGTGGCGCGGATGCGGGCGATGCGGGTCATCGGAGGTCCTCGGAGCGCGACGGCTCAGTCGCGACGGGCGATCTGCGGGACGGCGTCCGTCCGCCGCGGGGGGTGCCGATCGTCGCGGAAATGGGGGGCACCGGTGACGGCGGCGCGGCACGGCCAAGGTCGGCGCCGGAGCCGGCGCCAACGGCTGTGTCGGTGCCAGCGTCGGCGCCGGAGTCGGTGAAGAACTGGGCGTTCTCGGCGGCGATGTTGGCGATCGCGTCGAAGATCGTCGCGAGGTGCGTGCGCATCGCGGCGGCGGCGCCCGCGCCGTCGCCGGCGACGACGCACTCGGCGATGGCCCGGTGTTCCGCCATCCGCAGGCGCGAGCGGCCCGCGCTCTGCAGCGACAGGTGACGCACGCGGTCGAGCTGCGCCTTGGCCGAGTGGATCACCTGCCAGGCGCTGCGGTGGCCGGCGATCGCGGCGAGCAGCTCGTGCATCGCCTCGTCGACCGCGAAGAACCCGGCGGCGTCATGGGCGGCGAGCGCCCGGCGCTGGCGGGCGACGTTGTCGCGCAGCAGCGCCCGGTGTGGTGCATCGATGCGCGCCGCGGCCAGCTCGACGATCCGGCATTCGAGCGTCTCGCGCACGAAGTGGCTGTCGCGGACCAGCCGCAGGTCGATTCGGGCGACGAAGGTGCCGACCTGGGGCACGACCTCCAGGAAGCCATCCTCGGCGAGCCGCTTGAACGCCTCGCGCACCGGCGTGCGGGACACGCCGTAGCCCTCGGCGATGCGGGCCTCGGACACCGCCTCGCCGGGGGGCAGCGCGACCGACACGATGCGCTCGCGCAGGTCGCGGTAGAGCGACGGGACCAGCGACGGCTCGCGGGGCGCGAAGCCGGGGACTCGCGGCGATCGGGACATGTATACTAGTGTACCGCGATGGCCGACATGGCGGCAGGCTGTGCGATGGCCGCCGCCTGCGGTACCTTCCGGTTTCGCGGGAGAGCGAGGAGACACGATGCTGGAATGCCAGGTACATGGCGCCGAGGACCTGCGGGTCGTCGACGTGCCGACCCCCCAGCCCGGGCCGGGCGAAGTGCTGGTGCGCCTGGGTGCGGCCGGCATCTGCGGCTCGGACATGCACTACTACTTCCACGGGCGCAACGGCAGCTTCGTGATCCGCGAGCCGCTGGTGCCCGGCCACGAGGCCTCGGGCGTGGTGGCCGCCACCGGTGCCGGCGTGCGCCGCGTCAAGGCCGGCGACCGCATCGCGGTCAACCCCTCCAAGCCCTGCGGCCAGTGCGCGGGCTGCCGCGAAGGCCGCGAGAACCTGTGCTCGAACATGCGCTTCCTCGGCAGCGCGAGCGTGTTCCCGCACATGCACGGCACCTTCCGCGAATTCTTCCTGATGCCCGAGTCGCAGTGCGTCCCGGTCACCACCGGCGTCTCGCTCGCCGATATCGCGATGTCGGAACCGCTGTCGATCGCGCTGCATTCGGCGCACCGCGCGGGCAACCTGCTGGGCAAGCGGGTGCTGATCACCGGCTCGGGCACCATCGGCTGCATGATGACGCTGGCGGTCAAGCTCGCGGGTGCCGCGCACGTCGCGATCACCGACGTGGTCGACCATCCGCTCGAGGTCGCCCGCCAGGTCGGCGCCGACGTCACCGTGCGCACCGACCAGCTCCCGAAGGACGGCCGCCTCTCCGACCTGATCGGCGAGCCGGACGTGGCCTTCGAGGTGTCCGGCGCGCCCTCGGCGCTCGCCGCCTGCATGGAGACGGTGCGGCGCGGCGGCATCATCGTCCAGGTCGGCACGCTGCCGCCGGACGGCATGCACCTGCTCGCCAACCAGATCATGGCGCGCGAGCTCGACCTGCGCGGCTCGTTCCGCTTCGGCAACGTGTTCGAACACGCGGTCCGCTCGATCGCCGATCGCCGCGTCGACGTCCGGCCGGTCCTCTCTGGCGTGCATCCCCTGACCGACGCCGTGCACGCGCTCACGCTCGCGCGCGACAAGACGGTCAGCATGAAGGTCCAGCTCGGTCCGATCGAGGCCTGAGCCGCACGAGGTTTCGCATCACCCCCGTTCCGCATCACCCCCGCATTCAGGAGGAGACGACATGAAACTGTTCGCGACGATGTTCACCGCGGCTGCCGCGCTGGCGCTGCCCGCCCTGCCCGCCCTGGCCCAGACCAAGCTCAAGTGGGCCCACGTCTACGAGGTCTCCGAGCCGTACCACACCGAGTCGGTGTGGGCCGCCGAGGAGATCAAGAAGCGCACCAACGGCAAGTACGACATCCAGGTCTTCCCGGCCTCCTCGCTCGGCAAGGAGACCGACATCAACCAGGGCCTGACCCTGGGCACGGTCGACATGATCATCAGCGGCCCGTCGTTCGCGGCCCGCAGCTTCCCGCGCGTGGGCGTCGCCTACTACCCGTTCATCTTCCGCGACGCCGCCCACCAGGCCGCCTACGCCAAGAGCGACGTCTTCAAGGAGCTCTCCGAGGGCTACCGCCAGAAGACCGGCATCGTGATGACCGCGTACACCTACTACGGCGCGCGCCACACGACGTCGAACCGGGCGTTCAACGACTGCGCCGGCATGAAGGGCCTGAAGATCCGCGTGCCGGACGTGCCCGCCTACATGGCGACGCCGAAGTCCTGCGGCGCGAACCCGACGCCGATCGCCTTTGCCGAGGTGTACCTGGCGCTGCAGAACGGCACGGTCGAGGCGCAGGAGAACCCGCTGACCACGATCGAGGCCAAGAAGTTCTACGAGGTGCAGAAACACATCATGCTGACCGGCCACATCGTCGACGGCCTGGTCACGCAGATCGCACCGCACGTCTGGACGAAGCTGTCCGATGCCGAGAAGAAGATCTTCACCGACGTGACGCAGGAAGCGGCGGCGCGCGCCACCGCAGCCATCGTCAAGCGCGAGGCGGAGCTGGTCGACGAGTTCAAGAAGAAGGGCCTGAACGTCGTCACGGTCGATCGGAAGAGCTTCGTCGACGCGGTGCTGAAGAACTTCACGCCCGAGCAGCTCGGCTACGACCGCAAGGACTACGACCGGATCGTCGCCCTGAAGTGATGCTCCGGGCTCGCCCGTAGCAGCGAGAGAGCCGGCCCGCGCGCCGGCTCTTTCGTCTTCGAGCGCGCCGCCGCGTCGCCCGCCCCACCACTGCCGACACCCACGCCATGAACGCCCCAGCCAAGGCCGCGCCCGCCCCCGACGACGATCCGTTCGGCGGCGAGGCCGTGCTCGACGAGTCCGGCCACTTCCACGCGACCGACGCGCCGATCGACCTGTCGGGCTACCGCTGGGAGGACTGGGTCACGCTCGCCTTCTTCTGGGCGCTCGCGCTGACGGTGTTCTATCAGTTCTTCACCCGCTACGTGCTCGACGACTCGGCCGCCTGGACCGAGGAGATCGCGCGCTACCTGCTGATCGTGGTGACCTTCATCGGGTCGTCGATGGCGATCCGGCGCAACAACCACATCCACGTCGAGTTCATCTACCGCTGGCTGCCGGCACCGGTGGGTCGGGCGATGTCGACCGCGGTCGACGTCGTGCGCATCGCGTTCCTCGCCTACGCCACCTGGCTGTCGATCGAGCTGATGCCGAAGATGGCCAACCTGAACATGACCGTCGTCGACCTGTCGATGAAGTGGATCTACGGCGCGGTGACCCTGGGCTTCGCGATGATGACGTTCCGTGCCGTGCAGGTGGCGATCCGTCACAAGCGGCGCGGCTGGAGCCTGCTGGAACGGCCGGGCGAGACCGAGGACTGAAGGCGCGCACCCATCATGAACTCGATCCTCTTCACCTCGTTCCTGGCGGCCCTGACCGCCGGCATCCCCATCGCGATGGCGATGTGCATCGGCTCGCTGGTCTACATCTGGCTGTCGGGCAACATCCCGCCGCTGACCGTCATCCACCGGATGGTCGGCGGCGTCGACTCGTTCCCGCTGCTGGCGGTGCCGTTCTTCATCTACGCCGGCAACCTGATGAACTCGGCCGGCATCACCAACCGGATCTACAACTTCGCGCTCGCGCTGGTCGGCTGGCTCAAGGGCGGCCTGGGCCACGTGAACGTCGTCGGCTCGGTGGTGTTCGCCGGCATGTCGGGCACCGCGGTCGCGGACGCCGGCGGCCTGGGCACGATCGAGATCAAGGCGATGAAGGACCACGGCTATCCGGTCGAGTTCGCGGTCGGCATCACCGCCGCGTCGTCGACGCTGGGCCCGATCATCCCGCCCTCGCTGCCGATGGTGATCTACGGCGTGCAGGCCAACACCTCGATCGGCAAGCTGTTCGCGGCCGGCTTCGTGCCGGGCGCGATCATGGCGCTGTTCATGATGGGCATGGTCGCCTACTACGCGCACGTTCGGAACTACGGCGCAGACATCGCGTTCTCCTGGCCGCGGATGGGCCGCGCGTTCGGCGAACTCGCCGCGATCGTCGTCGCCGCGGCGACGCTCTACGTGCTCTGGGGCAATCAGGAGCTCGGGGGCAGCGTCAAGTTCGGCGTGCCGCTGCTGGCAGTGCTGATCGCCGACAAGCTGTTCAAGTTCGAAGCCTTCATGGCGCTGCTCACGCCGGTGATCCTGATCGGCGGCATGGCATCGGGCCTGTTCACCCCGACCGAGGCCGCGGTGGCCGCGGTCGCGTGGGCGCTGTTCCTCGGCTTCGTCTGGTATCGCACGCTGAGCCTGCGGATGCTGGTGAAGATCAGCATGGAGACGATCGAGACCACCGCCTCGGTGCTCTTCATCGTCGCGGCCGCCTCCATCTTCGCGTGGGTGCTCACCACCACCCAGGTCACCGACGAGATCGCGCGCTGGGTGCTGTCGATCACCAACGACAAGTGGGTGTTCCTGATCCTGGTGAACATCTTCCTGCTGTTCGTCGGCTGCTTCATGGAGACGATCGCGGCGATCACGATCCTGGTGCCGGTGCTGCTGCCGATCGCGATCAAGCTCGGCATCGACCCGATCCACTTCGGACTGATCATGGTGCTGAACCTGATGATCGGTCTGCTGACGCCCCCGGTGGGGATGGTGCTCTTCGTGCTGGCGAAGGTCTCGAGACTGGGCTTCGAGAAGACGGTCACAGCCGTGCTGCCGTGGATGATCCCGCTGTTCGCCACGCTGATCATCATCACGTTCTTCCCGAGCGTGGTGCTCTGGCTGCCGAAGCTGCTCTACCCCTGAGCCGCGCCGCGCGACCGGGCACCGGACCCGGTCGCGGGCCGCCGCCGCGGTCGATCGGCTACCATCTCCGCATGAAGATCGCCTCCGACCGGATCGAGCGTGTCGACACGCCGATCATCCCCACCATCGCGGCGCTCGTCCGCGCGAATCCCGGCACCATCTCGCTCGGCCAGGGCGTCGTGAGCTACGGCCCGCCGCCCGAGGCGGTGGCCGCACTTCCGGCGCTGATGGCCGAAGCCACGCTCAACCGGTACCAGGCCGTGACCGGCATCGCGCCGCTGGTGGGCGCCATCGCCGACACGCTGCGTGCCGACTACGGCATCGAGATCGCGGGCCGCAGCGAGATCATGGTCACGGCCGGCAGCAACAGCGCGTTCCTCAACGCGGTGCTCGCGGTCGCCGACCCCGGCGACGAGTTCATCCTGCCGATGCCGTACTACTTCAACCAGGAGATGGCGATCCGCATGTGCGGCTGCGTCCCGGTGCCGGTGCCGGTGCGCGAGGACTTTCAGCTCGACGTCGACGCGATCGAGCGTGCGATCGGGCCGCGCACGCGCGCGATCGTCACCGTCTCGCCGAACAACCCGACGGGCGCGGTCTATCCCGAGGCCGACCTGCGGCGGGTCAACGCGCTCGCCGCGACGCACGGGCTCTACCACTTCGCCGACGAGGCCTACGAGCCCTTCGTCTACGGCACGGCCCGGCACTTCGCGCCGGCCTCGATCCCGGGCGCGCAGGCGCACACGCTGACCTTCCGCTCGTTCTCGAAGAGCCACGGCATGGCGAGCTGGCGGATCGGCTACGTCGTCTATCCGCTCGCCCTGTCGGACGCGATGAACAAGGTGCAGGACACCAACCTGATCTGCGCGCCGGTGGTCTCGCAGCTGCTCGCGACCGAGGCGCTGCGGATGGGCCCGGGGATCATCGCGCCGCGTGTCGCAGACCTCGCGCGAGTGCGCGCGACGGTGCACGAGGCACTCGCCGAACTCGGCGACCTGGTGTCGTTCCCCCGGACCGAAGGCGCGTTCTACGTGCTGATGAAGCTGCCCGGCGTGAGCGACGCGCTCGCCTTCAACCGCGCGATGGTCGAGCGCCACAAGGTCGCGACGGTCCCCGGCTTCGCGTTCGGGCTGACGGACACCGCGTCGGCGAACTACCAGCGGCTGTCGTACGGCGCGCTGGATGCGGCGACCGTCGCGGAGGGCGTGCAGCGCTTCGTGGCGGCGGTTCGGGA
>CAIUGQ010000205.1 GCA_903898725.1 uncultured Burkholderiales bacterium
CCGCCACCTCGGTGCGTACCGCCGCCATCGCCGTCTCCCTGTCTGCCCGTGTCCCGGTGTCCGGTATCGCCGTATCCCGGCATCCCGCTGGCTGTCCGGCCGCACTGTAGCGCGCCCGGGCGAACCCCGCCCGCCGACCCCATTGCGTGTGGCCCGTGCGCTGGACGGTACGCCCGTCGGTCCGGCGACGCTGGCCGTCGCGCGTCGCCCGCGGGCCGGTCCGAGCCGTGGCCCAATGACCGGATGACGCTCGTCTTCGACGTGCGGACCTTGTTCTACGTCGGGTCCCTGACCGCGCTCGCCTGTGCCCTGATGCTGTGGCAGAGCCGGGGCCTGCACGCGCCGTCGGCCGCCGCGCTGCGCTGGGCGGCCGCCTCGCAGCTGATGTTCGGCGCGGCGATGGCCTGGATCTCGCTGCGCGGCGCGATCCCGGACCTGCTCTCCTACCAGCTCGCCAACACGGTCGGCGGTGCCGCGGCCGCGGTCGCCTACGAGAGCGTGCGGCGACTCGTCGGCGCCCGGCCGCTGCCGTGGCTGACCGCGGTGGCGACCGCGGGGCTGCTCGCGGTCAATCTCGCGCTGGGCGACGACCCGGCTCGGCTCGCAGCGCGCCTGCATCTCAACGCCGCGGTGCACGCGGTGTTCGCGGCGGCCGCGGTGCCCCTGCTGCTCGGCCGGCTGCGACAGGGCGACGATGCACCGCGCCCGCTGCGCTGGGCGACCGGATTCATGGTGGCGTTCGCCATCGCGCACCTGTTCAGGATGGCGGTGACCGCGAAGTCCGGTGCGCTCGTCTCGATGACCGGCATGGTCGAAGGCCCGCTGCAGATGCTGATGCCGGCGGTCTTCGCGCTCGCGCCGATGGCCTACGCGATGATCCTGCTCGGCCTGGTCAACGGCCGGCTCTCGGCCGAGCTGTGGCGGCTGGCGACCATCGACACGCTGACCGGTCTGCGCACGCGGCGCAGCTTCATCGACGAGGCCCGCCGGGCCTTGTCCGACGAGGGTCGACCGGTGCTGCTGATGCTCGACCTGGATCGCTTCAAGCAGATCAACGACCGCCACGGCCATGCCAGCGGCGACCGGGTGCTCGCCCGCTTCGCGCGGCTGCTGCGCGAGGTCTCGCCCCAGGCGGCACTGGTCGGCCGCTACGGTGGCGAGGAGTTCTGCCTGCTGCTGCCCGATGCGTCGCCCGACGACGGGCAGGCGCATGCGCAGCGGCTCTGCGATGCGGTGCGCCGCATCGACCATGGGCTGTCCGCGCCGGTCACGGTGTCGATCGGCCTGGCCAGCGGCTCGGACGGCGGCACGCTCGAGGAACTGCTGCTGGCGGCCGACCGGCGCCTGTACCGCGCCAAGGCCACCGGACGCGACCGGGTCGTGGCCACCGACGGGCCGCTGTCACCCGATACCGTGCCGCTGCCGCTGCTCGAACCCGGCACGGCGCCCACCGGCTCGCCCGCCGTGCAGGATCACTCGGCGTCCGTGCAGACCCAGTGACGCGCGATCGCCGCCGCACCGCAGTTCGCCGACACGAAGGCGGCGAACGCGGGCGGCGACACCGGCGCCTTCGCCTGCCAGGCCCGGCCCGCCCAGTACGCGGCCTCGACCAGCGACGAATCGTCGGCGCCGCCCCGGTGGGCATCGGCGAGCCGATCGGCCAGCGCCATCTGCGCCGCGGCATCGTCGCGCCAGGCCCGGCCGCGCAGGCCGGCGAGGTCGACCCCACGGCTGGCGTCGATGGCGGCGACGACCTGCGGCGCTGCCGTCTGGGCGACGGCGGGTGCGAGCGCCAGGACCGACAGGGCGGCGGCGAGCGAAAGCGTGCGTAGGGACATGACGGTGCTCCTGGGTGGGACTCGCGACGGGTGGCGGTCCGTGCCGGAACCTTAGCCGCCCCCCACCGGCGTGCGAATCCC
>CAIUGQ010000206.1 GCA_903898725.1 uncultured Burkholderiales bacterium
CGCGCTGGAGTACACCTCGCCGCTGTGGGTGGCGGTGCTGGCCCCACTGTTCCTGCGCGAACGGCTGACGGCCTGGCGCGCCTTCGCCGCGGTGGTGGGGTTCGCGGGCGCGCTGGTGGTGGTCTGGCCACCGGGCGCCGGACCGTCGCCCCGGGCCTTCGTCGAGCAGCTGTCGCTCGGGCCGGGTTCGCTGCTGGCGCTCGCTTCGGCCTTCGGCTTCGCGCTCAACGTGATGGCGGTGCGGCACCTCACGCGGACCGACAGCCCGTTCGTGACGCGGGTGTGGATGCACGTGCTGCAGCTGCCGCTATCGGCGGCACTGGTGCTCTCCGGGCCGGGGCTCACCCTGTCCTCGGCCGGCGCGTTCGGCTGGGCGGCGCTCTGCGGGCTGTCCGGCCTCGCCGCGCACTACTGCCTGACGCGGGCCTCGCGGCTGGCGGATGCGATCGTGGTCGCGCCGATGGACTTCCTGCGACTGCCCCTGATCGCGCTGGTGGGCATGGCGCTGTACAACGAGCCGCTGCGCGCGCCGGTGATGGCCGGCGCGGCCTGCATCCTGATGGCGAACGGGCTCAACCTGTGGGCGGAGCGCCGGGCGCAGCGGCGCGCGAGCGTCAGTCCAGCTTGATGCCCAGTCGATCGGCGATCGCCACCCACTGCGGTGCCTCGTCCCGCCAGCGGCGCCGGGCCTCCTCGAGCCCCACCGGCCCGTTGGGAATGCCGAAGGTCTCGTGCAGCTGCTGGATCTTCGGCGTCTGGTAGGCCTCGAGCGTCGCTTCAGAGAGCTTCTGCAGGATGTCCTCGGGGGTGCCCGCCGGTGCCACCATCGGCAGCCAGCCATCGAGCGCGAAGATCGGGTCCTTGTGGCCCTGCTCGCTGAAGGTCGGCACGTCGGGCAGCCGCGGCGAGCGGCGCTGGCCGACCACCGCGATCGGCCGCACGGTGCCGCGCTCGATGTGCGTGTTCATCGCCTGGAAGCTGCCGAGCCCGCCGCTCACCTGGCCCGACGCCACGTCGACCCACATCGGCGGCTCGCCCTTGTAGTGGATCACGTCGAACTTCAGGCCGCGGGTGCGGTTCCAGGTGTCGGCGATCATGTGCGGCCAGGACCCGGCGGCATAGGTGCCGATCGCGGCGGCATTCTTCGCGGCCCAGGCGACGTACTCGTCGGGGTTCTTCACCGGCAGCTTCGCCGACACGCCGAACGCGAGCGCGCCCGCCGGGAACAGCGTGATCGGCGCGAACGCCTTGTCGGGGTCGTAGGGCAGGTTCTTGTAGAGCACGCGGCCGTTCCACATCGGCGTCTGGATCGCCACCATCAGCGTGTAGCCGTCGGCAGGCGACTTGGCCAGCGCATCGGCAGCGATGATGCCGCCCGCACCGGGCCGGTTGTCGACGACGAAGGGCTGGCCGAACTTGCGCGACATCGCTTCGCTGTACTGGCGGGCATAGGCGTCGGTCAGGCCGCCCGGCGGATTGGTCACGATCACGCGGACCGGCTTGTTCGGCCAGGCGCCCTGGCCGATCGCGAAGCGCGGCAGGCTGCCGAGCACGGCTGCGCCGGAGGCTGCGGCGATCACGCGCCGACGTGCGGGCATCGCGCCGGCTGCCGTGCTGGCCGAAGCGGGCGACGAGGGGTCGTTCACGGAGAGGCAGGAAACGTCGAGGGGCGTGGCGGACGCGACGGCGTCCGCGGCGGGGGCGCGGTTCGGCATGCAGGGTCTCCTCCTGTCGAGCCCCGAACACTACACAAGCCAGCCACCGCGCGTCGACCCCGATCGGTGGTTCGCCGCCCGTCCCGCATCACCCGCCACCCGTCCAGCGGCCGCCGATCAAGGGGGGCTTCGGTGGCTTTCAGCACGCTTTGCTTTCCGGTGGCGACGATAAGCTGGGGCATCACCCGGGATATCCCATGCTCACAGCGAGCCAGCTGAAAGGCCTTCGTGCGCTGGTCATCGACGACATCCGTGAGATGCGCACGATGCTGCGCGACACGCTCGCCGAGGCCCAGATCAAGGACATCGTCCTCGCGCCCGACGCGCGGGCGGCGGTCGAGGCCATCCGCAGCGCGCCGTTCAACCTCATCCTGTCGGACTACGACCTCGGTCCCGGTACCGACGGCCAGCAGCTGCTGGAGTACCTGCGCCAGGAACGGCTGATGCCGCCCGGGGGCCTGTTCTTCATCATCTCGGCGGACTCGACCATCGATCGCGTCGCGAGCGCCGCGGAGATGCTGCCCGACGGCTATCTGGTCAAGCCGGTGGCCACCGAACA
>CAIUGQ010000207.1 GCA_903898725.1 uncultured Burkholderiales bacterium
CCGCGCTCGTACTCGCTGCATCCGCAGGTGCGCTGCCTGCACGTGCTGCAGCAGCCCGAGCTCGAGTCGACCGAGACCGACGCCGCGTCCGGTGACACGCGCTGGACGATGCGCACCAACGAGCTCTACGTCGAGACGCAGGGCGGGCGCAAGCAGGTCTACGCGGCGGTCGTGCGCCACACGCTCTCGGTGATCGACGGCGCGCTGCGCATCCGCTTGAAGCGCGTGGACCTGCTCGACTGCGACGCGCCGCTGCCCTCGATCCAACTGTTCCCGTGATCGCCCGCCGATGACCCTCGCCGCCCCCGCAGACGCCACCGTCTTCCACGCGTTCCGCCGGATCGCGGCCGCGCATCCCGAGCGGCCGTTCCTGTCGATCCTGCCCGAGGTCGCGGCGCGCTGCGGCATCGACCCGATCGAGCTGTCCTATGGCCGGGCGCTCGATGCGGTCGAGGCGATCGCGGCGCGCATCGGTGATGCGGGCTACGGTCACGGGCACCGTGCCGGCCTGCTGCTGGAGAACCGGCCGTCGTTCTTCCTCACCTGGCTCGCGCTCAACGCGCTCGGCATCTCGGTGGTGCCGATCAACGGCGAGCTGCGCCCCGCCGAGCTCGACTACCTCGTCGCACACAGCGGGCTGTGCCTGGCGGTGGTGCTGCCCGCACGCGTGGCCGACGTCGCCGCTGCAGCAGCGCGCGGCGGCAGCGCGGTCTGCGTGGTGCCGAGCTTCGACGACGAGGTCGACGCGGGACTCGCCGTGCGCGGCTCCGGCAGCGCGCCGCGCGGTCTGGCGCAGCTCGTGCGCGCGGCCAGCGCGCCGCCGCTGCGGGGTGCGCCCGGCATCGACACCGAGTGCGGGCTGCTCTACACCTCGGGCACCACCGGCCGACCGAAGGGCTGCGTGCTGCCGAATGCGTACTACCTGATCGCCGGCGAGTGGTACCTCGCCGCCGGCGGGCTGTGCACGATCCGTCATGGCGAGGACCGGCTGCTGACGCCGCTGCCGATGACGCACATGAACGCGATGGCCTACTCGACGATGGCGATGGTGCTGTCGGCCGGCTGCGTCGTGCCGCTCGACCGCTTCCATCCGGGCGGCTGGTGGGATGCGGTGCGCACTTCGCGCGCGACCATCGTCCACTACCTCGGCGTGATGCCGGCGATGCTGCTGGGCGCACCGCCCTCGGCCGCCGACCGCGAGCACCGCGTGCGCTTCGGCTTCGGTGCGGGCGTGGACCGGCGTCACCAGTCGAGCTTCGAGGCGCGCTTCGGCTTTCCTCTGCTCGAGGCCTGGGCGATGACCGAGACCGGCGCGGGCGCCGTCGTCATCGCGAACCATGAGCCGCGCCAGGTCGGGCAGTCGTGCTTCGGCCGCGCCGCGCCCGAGCTCGAGCTGCGGCTCGTCGACGAGGCCGGCGCCGACGTCGACGGCGACACGCCCGGGGAGCTGCTGGTGCGGGCCGCGGGCGCCGATCCGCGGCGCGGCTTCTTCCGCGAGTACCTGAAGGACCCGCAGGCCACCGCCGAGGCCTGGGCCGGCGGCTGGTTCCACACCGGCGACGTGGTGCGTCGCGATGCCGACGGTCACCTGTACTTCGTCGACCGCCGCAAGAACGTGATCCGGCGCAGTGGCGAGAACATCGCCGCGGTCGAGGTCGAGTCGGTGCTGCGCCGCCACCCCGGCGTGCGCGAGGTGGCGGTCGCGGCGACGCCCGACGCGGTGCGCGGCGACGAGGTGCTCGCCTGCGTGGTGCCGGTCGCGGCGCTCGACGACGGCGCGCGCGGCGTGCTCGCGCACGAGCTCGTCGCGCTCTGCCTGGAGCATCTCGCCTACTTCAAGGCGCCCGGCTGGGTCGCCTTCCTGGCGGCGCTGCCGCTGACCCCGACGCAGAAGGTGCAGCGCGGCGAGCTCAAGGCGCTGGCGGCCACGCTGCCCGGCACCCCGGGCTGCATCGACACGCGCGCGCTGAAGAAGCGTCCGCACTGATGGAGTCGCCCGCCATGCCCGAACGCTACGCGATCGTCACCGGCGGCAGCGCCGGCATCGGCGCGTCGATCTGCACCCACCTGCTCGATGCGGGCTGGGGCGTGGTGTCGATGTCGCGTCGCGCCACCGCGATCGCGCATCCCGCGCTCGAGTCGGTCGAGGTCGACCTCGGCGACGTCGAGGCCACGCGCGCCGCGGCGCTCGAGGTCTGCGCGCGCCTGCCGGTCGTCGCGGTGGTCCACAACGCCGGCGCGATGCGACCGGCGCTGCTGGCCGATGTCTCGGTCGAGGACGTCGAGGCGCTGGGCACGCTGCACCTGTCCGCACCGCTGGTGCTGGTGCAGGCGGCGCTGCCCGAGATGCGGCGGCAGCGCTTCGGGCGCATCGTGCTCGTGTCCTCGCGGGCGGCGCTGGGGCTGGCGACGCGCACCGCCTATTCGGCGACCAAGTCCGGCATGTTCGGCATGGCGCGCACCTGGGCGCTCGAGCTCGGCAGCGAGGGCATCACCGCGAACGTCGTCGCGCCCGGACCGGTGGTGACCGACATGTTCCACGAGGTGATCCCGCGCGATGCGGCCGCGGTCGCGGCGACCGCCGCGAAGATCCCGGTCGGGCGGGTCGGCCTGCCCGACGACGTGGCGCGCGCGGTGATGTTCTTCGTCTCGCCCGACAACGGCTTCGTGACCGGGCAGTCGCTGTACGTGTGCGGCGGCACCAGCGTGGGCAGCATCACGTACTAGGCCTGCGCCGGGCGGGCGCCGGGCGTGCGACCGCTGAGACAGCCGCGACCGTGCGTTCCCGGCGAGCCGCCGGTCGTCCGGCGCGCCTGTCGCCGGGGGGGGCGCGGGGCGAGACTCGCTGCACGCAAGGGTCGCGGTCCGCCGCACCGGCGCGCCCGATTCCCCCCTGGAGCCAGTTTGGACAGCCCACCGGATCCCGCTCCGGCCAGCCGGCGGCCTTCGCCGCTGCGCACCCTCTCATCGGCCATCGCGCAGCTCGCGCGGTTCGGTGCGGGTGCCCGGATGGGTGCGCCCGAGGCCCCCGCGGTCGACGACGGACACCGGCGGGCGATCGAGTCGGCCCGGCACTATCGCCATCTCTACTACAGCGCGCCGGTCGCCCTGGTCTCGACCGATGCCTCGGGCACGGTGCTGCGCTGGAACGACCGTGCCGACATCGGCTTCGCCGACCGCCTGCGCAAGGGGCGCGTCAACACGCTGTCGATGGTGATGGGCGAGGGCCCTGCCGCCTCGCTGCTCGCCGAGGTCGCGCGCCGCGGCCTGCATCGTGCCGAGCTGCGGGTCGGCGCCGGCGAGGCCGAGCGCGTCTGGACGGTGGATGCGTCGGCCGTCGGCGACGCGGTGGAGATCTCGCTGGTCGACGTCTCCGAGCGCAGCCGGATGACCGAGTCGCTCGAGTACATGGCGCACCACGACGTGCTGACCGAGCGGCTCAACCGGCGCGGCCTGGAGCGCGCGCTGGACGGACTGCTGGCCGCCGATGCCGACGTGCCGGCGGCGCTGGTCTACATCGACCTGGACCGCTTCAAGGCGATCAACGACGTCTTCGGCCACGCCGTGGGCGATGCGGTGGTCGTCGAGGTCGCCGAGCGGCTCGATGCGGTGCTCTCGGAGGAGGCCTCGCTGGCACGGATCGGCGGCGACGAATATGTCGCGCTGCTGCCCGGGCACGACCTGGATTCCGCCCATCGGGTCGCCATCGAGATGCTGGAGGCGCTGACCTCCGCGCCCTTCCTCGGCGACGGCCTGCGCCTGTCGGTCGAGGCGAGCCTGGGCGTGGTGGAGGTGGCGGCACCGATGCGCACCCGGGAGGCGCTCGCACTGGCCGACGAGGCCTGCGCACGCTCCAAGCGCGGCGGCCGGGCGCGGATCACCGCGGTGCGACCCGATGCGAAGGCGCTCGACGAACTGCGCGAGGTGGTGCGGCTCGGCTCCCTGCTCAAGACCCGGCTGCCGGTCGAGCGGCTGCGCCTGTTCGCGCAGCCGATCGTGCCGATCGCACGCGGCGACCGGCCCGTCTCGTTCGAGGTGCTGCTGCGCACGCTCGGTGACGACGGCCGCATCGAAGGGCCCGCGCGCCTGCTCGAGGCGGCGGAGCGATCGGGCGGCATGCCGACCATCGACCGGTTCGTGCTCGAGCAGACGGTCGAGCACCTCGCGGCGCATCCGGACCATGCGGCGGACGTCGAGTTCTTCGCGGTCAACCTGAGCGGCCCCTCGCTCAACGACGAGCGCTTCGTGCGCGACGCGGTGGCGATGCTGCGCGCGCATCGGGAGATCGCCGGCAAGCTGCTGCTGGAGATCACCGAGGCCGTCGCCGTCTACGACCTGCGCGGTGCGCGCCGCTTCATCGATGCCTTCCGTGACGCCGGCGCCTCGATCGCGCTCGACGACTTCGGCGCCGGCTACACCTCCTTCGCCTACCTCAAGCACCTGCCTGCCTCCATGATCAAGATCGACGGACAGTTCGTCGTCGGCCTCGAGCGCGACCCCCGCCAGCGCGGCATCGTGCAGGCGATCGCGCGGCTCGCCCACGAGCTGGACATGACCTGTCTGGCCGAATGGGTCGAGGAGCCGGCGACCCTGCGCGCGCTGCTCGAGCTCGACGTCGACTATGCCCAGGGCTACCTGTTCGAGCGGCCCGCCGCCATCGAGAGCTGGCTGGAGCGGCCGGTGACGCTGGCCCCGCTGCACGAGGCCCGCGCCGCGCTCGCGCAGGCCGCGCGGCAGGGTGCCCGCGATGGTGCCCGCGATGGCACCCGACACGTGCAGGTCATCCGATGAACGCCCGACTCCAGGCTGCGCCGCAGGAGGCGGCCGCGCTCGTCGCCGGGCCGCCGCTGCCGCTGCCCGCGGGCACCCCGCTGCGCGGCTGGATCGTGACCGGCGTGCTGGGGCAGGGCGGCTTCGGCATCGTCTACCGCGCCGAGGACGCCGGCGACGGCCCGCCCGTCGCGATCAAGGAGTTCCTGCCGGCGCAGCTCGCCGCGCGCCGCGAGGACGGCTCGCTCGGGCCGGTGGCCGCCGGCGGCGCCGAGACCTACGCCGCTGGCCTGGCGGCCTTCGTCGCCGAGGCGCAGCTGCTCGCGCGCGTGCGCCATCCCGCGCTCGTCGAGGTGATCGACGCCTGGGAAGCGCAGGGTACCGCCTACATGGCGATGCCGCTGTACGAGGGGCCGACGCTCGAGCGCGTGATCGCCGGCCATCCGGACGGGCTCGACGAGGCCACGCTGCGCGAGATCGCGGCACCGCTGCTGGGTGCCCTTGCCACGCTGCATGCGGCCGGCGCTGTGCACCGCGACGTCTCGCCCGACAACGTGATCCTGCGTCCGGACGCCGGCGCCGTGCTGCTCGACCTCGGCGCCGCGCGGCGCGAGATCGGCGACCGGGTGCGGGCCACCACCGTGATGCTCAAGGCCGGCTACGCGCCGATCGAGCAGTACGCGCACGACCCCGACTGCCCGGTCGGGCCCTGGTCCGACGTCTACGCGCTGGGCGCGGTGCTGCACCACGCCGCCTGCGGCGAGGCGCCGCCGCCGTCGGCGATGCGCGTGATGCGCGACACCCGCGTGGCGCTCGCGCAGCGCTGCCCCGACCGCATCGGCCCGCAGTTCGGTGCCGCGGTCGATGCGGCGATGGCGCTGCGTCCGGAGGACCGTCCGGCCTCGGCCGCCGCGTTCCGCGAACGTCTGGGCCTGGCGGCCGATCCGTTCGAGGCCGAGCGCGCACAGGCGGCGGCCGCGACCGAGCACGACGGCAGCGAGCGCCGCCGCATCGAGCGCCGCGCCGCCGATCGCAGCCGTGCGCGTCGCATCCTCGGGCTGTCCGTCGCCACCGTGGCGATGGTCGCCGTGCTCGCCGTCAGCATCGGCATGTGGCTGGTTGCCGAGCCGCCGAGCGCACCGTCGGATCTGCCGGTCGACGAGCGGGCCGCGACGCTGCTGCCGCCGGATCCGTCGGCCGGACCGACCTCGGCCGCGCCGCCCAAGCCGGTGCCGCCCAAGCCCGCGACGCTGCGCCTCGCGGTGTCCCCGTGGGCCGAGGTCTGGGTCGACGGCAGCAAGCGGGCGGTCACGCC
>CAIUGQ010000208.1 GCA_903898725.1 uncultured Burkholderiales bacterium
CAGGCACGCCCGGGACTTCCTGCGGATGCTGCCCGGCACGATGCCCGAGCCGCGGGTCACGCGCGACGACGACGGCGGCCGGATGTTCGAGTGGACCGGCGTCGCCGCCCGCTCGCTCCGGGTCCGGATCGGTGCGGACGCGATGATCGTCTACACCGCCCGGCTCGGTCAGCGCCGGCGAATGAGCGGCGCCGAGCCGCTCGGCGAGGCGCTCTCGCCGATGATCCGGGAAGCGATCCGCCTCGTGGCGGGCTGAACTTAGGGCTGAGCCGCCCGGTCGCCCGACTCAGGCGGCCCGGATCGCGGCGCTCGCCCGGGCCAGCGCCTCGCGGCCCTGCCTCAGGATCGCCGCCTTCCAGTCGTCGGTGTCGACGAAGAACGCCCCGAGCATCGCCTCGCGGGCCTGCGCGCGGGCCGCGGCATCCTGCGGGGCGTGGGCAGCGACCCAGTGGTCGAAGCGCAGCGCGTCGCGCACCCCATCCATCGGCACCGTGCCGTACTCCAGCGCGATCGCGGCCAGCGCGGTCCCCGGGCACTCGTCGTAGAACGCGTTGCCCACCATTCCGCCGATCTTCGCCGAGGTCGACGAGCCATCGTAGATGGACGTGACCGACGGCCCCCAGCACGCCCGCGTGCGCGCGATGTCGGCGGCGATGTCGCGGCCGGCGTAGATCAGTTCGCCGTGGCCGGTCGGGCCGAGGCCGGTGTGCAGGTCGACCCAGTACAGCGACGCCGCACCCCGCACCTGCGTGCGCAGCACCTCGCGCAGGGTCTGCTGGCTCCAGGTGGGCGCGCGTCCGCTGTAGAACACGCCATCGGCGCGCGACCACTGGCCATGGGTGAACGCGAACTGGAAGTGCGCCGCGCCGCGCCGTGCGATGAACGCCGCGATCGCTGCCTCGTTCGCCTCGCCGGGCGGCCACTGCTCGGGCAGCAGCAGCCCGTGGACGTCCTCGTAGTCGACGTCCGGGCCGTCGGGCACGGGGAAGGGGCGCACGTTGCGGTTCAGGTCGACGTTGTCCTCGGTCACGCGGCGCCGCCACGAGAACCCCCAGGGGTTGATCGCATGCAGCAGCACCACGCGCGCCCCGGTGGCCAGCGCCTCGTCGAGCTCGCCGCCGGCGCGCAGCAGCGCGTGCTGCACGCCGCTGCCGCAGTAGCCCTCGACGCCATGCGTGCCCGACTGGATCAGCACGACCTCGCGGGCGTCGGCGGGGCCGAGCACGGCGACGTCGGCGGCCAGCGCCTCGCCGTCCAGGCCGGGGCCGGCCGGGTTCGCGTACGACACGATGCGCGCGCCACGGGCGCGGGCGGCCGCGAGGAAGCGCTCGCGAGCCTGGGCGTACGAGGCCGGGAAGTCGGGGTCGGGTCGGATCATCGTGTGTGGGGTCGGAAGGTGCCCTGGGCAAGGGAAGGCAGGAGACGGTTCAGGTGACCGCCTTGCGTGAGAGGAACTCGGGCCGGTCCCAGAGCCGGCCGGCGACCACCTCGTGCAGCGCCTGGGCCGCGTCGAACACGTCGACGAATCGCAGGTAGAGCGGCGCGAAGCCGAAGCGCAGGATGTCGGGCGCGCGGAAGTCGCCGATCACGCCGCGCGCGATCAGCGCCTGCACGATCGCATAGCCCTGCGGATGGGTCAGCGATACCTGGCTGCCGCGCTGCGTGGCCTCGCGCGGGCTCGCGAGCCCGAAGCCCGAGGCCTCGCCGAAGCCGCCGACCGCACGTTCGGCGAGGGCGGTGAAGGCATCGGTCATCGCGATGCTCTTGGCGCGCAGGGCCGGCAGCTCGACACCGTCGAACGCATCGAGCGCGGTCTCGAGCGCGATCAGCGAGAGCTGCGGCTCGGTGCCGCACAGCAGGCGCTCGATGCCGGGGGCGGGCCGGAACGCGTGTTCGAAGTCGAAGGGCGCGGCATGGCCGTGCCAGCCCACCAGGGGCTGCTCGAGCTCCGCGATCCAGCGGCGCGCGACGAACGCGAAGGCCGGTGCCCCCGGTCCGCCGTTGAGGTACTTGTAGCCGCAGCCGACCGCGAAGTCGGCCTGCGCATCGGCCAGGCCCACCGGGAGCGCGCCCGCGCTGTGGGCCAGGTCCCAGAGCACCAGCCCGCCGAGGGCATGGGTGCGCGCGGTGATCGCCGGCAGGTCGTAGACGCGTCCGCTGCGGTAGTTCACCTGCGTGAGCTGCACGACGGCGAGCCGCTCGCCGGCCCGCTCGATCGCCGCCGGCACCTCGGCCTGCTCGACGCACACCAGCTCCATGCCCAGCAGCCGGGCGAGCGAGGCATCGACATAGACGTCGGTCGGGAAGTTGCCGCGCTCGGCGACGATCACGGTGCGCCCCGGCGCGCGCCGTCGCTGGATGCCGATCGCGCCGGCCATCAGCTTGAACAGGTTGACCGAGATCGAGTCGGTGACGATCACCTCGTCGGGCGCCGCGCCGATCAGCCGCGCGATCTTCGCCGCGGCGCGCTGCGGCGCGGTGTACCAGCCCGCGTCGTTCCACGAGCGGATCAGCCCGTGGGCCCACTCCTGCTCGACCGCCGCACGCATGCGGGGCGCCACCGCGCGCGGCATCGCGCCGAGCGAGTTGCCATCGAGGTAGATCACGCCCGGCGGCAGCTCGAAGCGCGCCCGGGCGAAGGCGAGCGGGTCGGCGGCGTCGAGCGCGGCGCAGTCTTCACGGGTGGTCGGTGTCGGCATCGGCGAAGGATAGCGCGACACCCCGCGCCGGCGCGCGAGCCCGCTGCCCGATCCGAGGCACACTACCGTCCCGCCGACCGCACACTTCGAAGCGAGACCGCCATGACCCGAGACGAGCAGGACGCGATCCTCGCGATCGCCCTGATGGCCGCGTTCAGCGACGGCCGCAAGACCGACGTCGAGCGCGACGAGGTGCGACGCATCGTCGACGCACTCGCCGCAGCCGGCGAACCGAACCTGCCGGCGCTCTACCAGCAGGTCCTCCTGGGCTCTGTCACGCCGGCCTCGGCCGCGGCCCGGCTCGGTGCGCCCGAGCTGCGCCGCCTGGCCTACGAGATGGCCGTCGGCGTGTGCGACGCGGACGGCGCGCGGGGCGAGGCCGAGCGCCGGTTCCTCGCCGAGCTCCAGCAGTGCCTCGCCCTCGACCCGGTCGAGGCCGGGGCGGTCGCCGACCGCGCCGATGCGCTCGCCGAGGCGCCGCTCAACCTGCCGCTGCCGGTCGACCTCGAGCTGCCTCGGGCTGGCGGGACGACGTCGGGCGCGCCGACCGTGCCTGCCGCGCCCTCCGCTGCGCCCTCCGCTGCGCCGGCCGGCATGCTGCGCAGCTCGAGCCTGACCGAGCGCGAGCTCGACGACCTCATCACCCACGCCGCCATCCTGAACGGCGCGCTCGAGCTGCTGCCCGAGTCGGTCTCCACGATGGCGATCATCCCGCTGCAGATGAAGCTCGTGTACCGGATCGGCAAGGCCTATGGCTACGAGCTCGACACCGGCCACGTCCGGGACTTCCTCGCGACCGCCGGCGTCGGCCTGACCTCGCAGTACCTCGAGCAGGCGGCCACGCGGCTGGTCGGCGGGCTGCTGCGCAGCGTCGGCGGCCGGCTGCTCGGCGGCCTCGGCCGTCAGGCGACCAGCTCGGCGATGGCCTTCGCGAGCACCTGGGCGCTCGGGCAGGTCGCCCGCCGCTACTACGCGGGCGGCCGCACCCTCGATGCGGCGGCGCTCAAGGCCGCGTTCTCGGGGCTGCTCGAGGAGGCCCGCGGGATGCAGACCCGGCTGATGCCGCAGATCGAGGCCCGGGCGCGGACGCTCGACGCCCAGCAGGTGCTGCGCGCCATCGGCGGCTGATCCGGTCCGGCGCCCGGCCGAACGTGGTGTTCGGCCGGGTGCACGCCGGGTGCCGCGGCACGCCTGGATCGTGGCGTCGGTGCCTAAGTCCCACCCGGATGGTCGGGTGCGAGGTGCGAGAACAGGGGTCGCGAATGGCCTGACCGTATACCATTCCGACTTCTTGCTTACACATTCACGGAATCGATGTCGATCGATCGTCTGGTCCGCCCCGCCGTGGCCCGACTTGCCGGGGTCCTCGTCGTCCTGGCAGTCGGACTCCAGACGCCCGTCCCGGCACAGGCCGCCCGCCTCGGCGCCGTGTCCGTGCAGTCGGAGCGCGGCCAGCCGCTGCGTGCCGAGGTCGAGATCGAGGATGCCACCAGCGAGACGCTCGCCGCCGAGCCCGCGATCGTCTCGCCCGAGACCTACCGTGACCTCGGCCTGACCTTTCCCGCGCCCCTGCGCGGTGCCCGCGTCACCATGGAGCGCCGCGAGGCCGACGGGCGCCCGGTGATCCGGATCGTCGGGCGGGCCCCGACCGAGGGACCCGAGCTCATCGTCGTGATGTCCCTGAGCACGTCGGCCGGGCGCCATCTGCGCAGCTACCGGCTGGATCTGGACGCGTCGTCCGCGCCCGGCCCCGCGCGCGCGACGGTCCCGCCGCCGGCGCCTGTGGCCGATTCGGCCGCCGCTCCGGCCGAACCGCCGCTGCCCACCACCCGGTTGGCGCCCCAGCCGATGACGCCCGAGCCGGCCCGCATGGTGCCCCC
>CAIUGQ010000209.1 GCA_903898725.1 uncultured Burkholderiales bacterium
CCCGACGAGCCGGCGATCCTGGGCGTGGCGCTCAACGAGGTGTTCGTCCCGATCCTGCGCAAGCAGTTCCCCGAGATCGTCGACTTCTACCTGCCGCCCGAGGGCTGCTCGTACCGGATGGCGGTCGTCTCGATGAAGAAGCAGTACCCCGGTCACGCCAAGCGGGTGATGTTCGGGATCTGGAGCTTCCTGCGCCAGTTCATGTACACGAAGTTCATCGTGGTGGTCGACGAGGACGTCGACCCGCGCGACTGGAAGGACGTGATCTGGGCGATCACCACCCGGGTCGATCCCATCCGCGACACCACGCTGGTCGACCGCACCCCGATCGACTACCTCGACTTCGCTTCGCCGGTCTCGGGGCTGGGCTCGAAGATGGGGATCGACGCCACCAACAAGTGGCCGGGCGAGACCGACCGGGAATGGGGTCGGACGATCGCGATGTCGCCGGAGGTGAAGTCGCGGGTGGATGCGATGTGGGGGGAGCTGGGGTTGTAGTCAGCCATTGGCGTGCACCCAGCGCAGCAGCGCGTCCTGAGCCGCGGCGCTGCCTGCCGCACGGGGGCCGTTGACCAGCATCACCACCGCGTAGCGCCGGCCGGAGGCCGCATCGACATAGCCGGCGATGCTGCGCACGTCGTTGAGGCTGCCGGTCTTGATCCAGGCGCGCCCCTCGATCGGCTCGCCGCGCATCCGGGCCTTCATGGTCCCGTCGACGCCGACCACCGGCAGCGAGGCACGGAACACCTCCGCCTGGTCGCTGCGGGCCGCATCGGCGAGCAGCTTGGCCATCGCCGCCGGCGAGATGCGCTCCTGGCGCGACAGGCCCGAGCCGTTGTCGATCACCAGCTCCGGCGAGCGCAGTCCACGGCGCTCGAGCCAGCCGGTGACGGCGCTCCGGGCCCGCTCCAGCGTCGCCGGCTGGCGCGTGGTGAGCTCCGACGAGGTCTGGAGCATCACCTGCCGGGCCATCACGTTGTTGCTGAACTTGTTGATGTCGCCCACCACGTCGGCGAGCGTGCGCGGCGAGATCCATTGCGCCAGCACCGGCAGGTCCGGATCGGTCCGGCGCTCGAGCGTGGCGCGGCCGGTCCACGTGCCCCCGGACGCCTGCCAGGCCCCCAGGAAGAAGCCCTGGATGAACTGGCGGTGGTTCAGCACCGCGGCCATCGTCGACTGCTCGCCGCAGCCTGCGGAATAGGCACCCCCGACCTTGATGGACGGCCGGTCCTCGGGGCCGGCGTCCCGCACCGCCAGGCCGGGCGCGCCGAAGCGGCAGGCGCCGCGGACCAGCTTGATCTCGTTGACCAGCGGCACGCCGGCCAGTGGCGGGTCGAGCGTGACCGTCACGGCGGCCCCTTCGGGCCGCACGACGACACGCGTCGCCTTGAAGTTCATCAGGGCGGCATACGGACGCACGTTGTAGGGCTGCGCCGGGTCACCGTCGAACTTCTCGTACGACGCCTCGCCCACCTCGTAGAGCGAATCGTCGATCACCAGGTTGCCCCGCAGCTCGCGCAGGCCGGTCGCGCGCAGCCGACCGACCAGTTCGGTCATGTCCTCGATCACGAGCTTCGGATCCCCGCCGCCGCGCAGCACCAGGTCGCCGTGCAGCGTGTCGCCGTCGAGCCGGCCGCGCATCGCGAGCGCGGTGGTCCAGCGATAGCCCGGCCCCAGCAGCGACAGCGCGGCATAGGTGGTGACCAGCTTCATCGTCGAGGCCGGGTTGAAGGCCTGCGCCGCGTTGTGCGCGAGCAGCGGCGCCCGGCCGTCGAGCGGCACCACCGCGATGCCGAGTTCGCTCGGCGCGATCGCGGCGGCGCGGACGGCGTCGGCCACCGGCCCGGGGAGCGCCTGCGCCGCGGCCGGCAGCACGACGCACCACGCGGCGGCCGCGGTCCAGCACCATGCGGCGGCCGCGATCCAAGCCCTCACGCGCCCGGGGCGCGGGGCGGTTCGGCGGTGGCGAGGCTCCATAATCCCGATGATCTCATGCCGCCCGGCCCCCGCCGGACGGCCCGACGAAACGACCCAGGAGGACGACGATGAAGCTGCAGGGCAAGGTGGCGCTGGTGACCGGAGGCGCGCAGGGCATCGGACTGGCGTGCGCGACGCGTTTCGCCGACGTGGGCGCCAAGGTGGTGATCGTCGACGTCGACGCCGCCGGCGGCGCCCGCGCCGTCGAGGCGATCGGTCCGGAGCGCGCGCTCTTCGTGGCCGGCGACGTCGCCGCCTCGGGTACCGCCGCGGCGGCGCTCGCGGCCGCGCTCGAGCGCTTCGGCGCGGTCGACGTGCTGCTCAACAACGCCGGCATCACCCACGCCGCCGACTTCCTCGATCTGGCCGAGGCCGACTTCGACCGCGTGCTCGGCATCAACCTGAAGTCGTACTTCCTGTTCGGGCAGGCGGTCGCCCGGTGGATGGTCCAGGCCGGCCGGCCGGGGGCGATCGTCAACATGTCCAGCGTCAACGCGATCCTCGCCATCCCCAACCAGGTGCCGTACTGCATCTCGAAGGGCGGGGTCGCCCAGCTCACCCGGGTGATGGCCATCTCGCTCGCGCCGCGGGGCATCCGGGTCAATGCGATCGGCCCGGGCACGATCGCCACCGAGCTGGCGCGGGCGGCGGTGCTCGGCTCGCCCGCCGCCGAACGCACATTGCTGTCGCGCACACCCCTCGGCCGGCTCGGGGAGCCGGAGGAAGTCGCGAAGGTCGCCCTGTTCCTGGCCAGCGACGACGCGTCCTACCTCACCGGACAGACCGTCTACCCGGACGGCGGGCGGCTGGCCTTGAATTACCTGATGCCGACCCCTTAGGATCAACTGAGTCGCCGGACAGGGCTGGCTCCCTCTACGGCGGCATTTCGGATCGACGGCAGACGGGGATGGCGGACCGGTAGTTGAAAAAAACCGGAAATCGTTCCTCCTCTTATCCTGACGATCGTTAACATGATGCGGTGATGGACTCGCCTTCCCCGTCTGTGCCGGTTGCCGCCGGTGGCGCGGCTTCGGCCGCGATCGACGCGCTGCTCGCCGTGCTGCGGCCGCTCGCGCGGATGGCGATCGACCATGGGGTGCAGTTCAATCAGCTCGAGGAGCTGACCAAGCGGGCGATGGTCGAGGCCGCCATGCAGGCGGTCCGCGACGAGGTCGGATCCGGCTCGGCGCCGGTGAGCCGGCTCAGCGTGATCTCCGGCATCCACCGCAAGGAGGTCAAGCGCCTGGTCGAGACGCCCGACCTCTCTGCCGTCCGCTCCGAGCAGACGCCGGCCACCGAAGTGTTCGCCACCTGGGCGACCGTGCCCCAGTGGCTAGACGGCGAAGGCCGCCCGCGCCCGCTGCCGCGCCGGCCGACCGACGACGGCGCACCCAGCTTCGAGGCCCTGGCCCGCTCGGTCACCACCGACGTGCATCCCCGCACCCTGCTCGACGAACTGCTGCGGCTCGGCCTGGTCGAGGTCGATGCCACGACCGACCTGGTCACGCTCCGCGGCGACTCGCTGGTGCCCGCGGGCCGGATCGAGGCGCTGCTGGCCTTTGCCGGGGCGAGCGTCGGCGATCACCTGTCGGCCGTGCGCGACAACCTGGTCGCCGGCCACCGGATCGCCGCAGGCGAGGCCGGCGCCAAACCTCCATTCGTCGAGCAGTCGGTCTTCGCCGACGAACTCTCGGCCGAATCGGTCTCGATCGCGGGTGACCGCGCCCGTGCGCTGTGGACGAAGGTGCTGAAGTCGATCGCACCCGAGCTGCAGCGCTTGGAGGATGCAGACCGCGCCGCCGGCCGGGCGGGTGACCATCGGATCCGGATCGGCCTGTACTGCTACGCCCAGCCGATCGCGCCCGCCCCCGGCGCCGCGCCGTCGACGCCGGGCGAGGACGGATCCAGGTGACGACGATGCGGTCGAGACCCGATTCCGGCACGCCGATCGCCAGCCAGGGCGAACTGATGCCGTCCCTGCCGCGGCGCCGGCTCCTGCTGGCCACGGGCGGTGCGCTCGGCGCGCTGGCCACCGGCTGTGGCAGCGGTGGCACCGACGTGGCCGGCGTGGGCACCGGCGGAACCGGACAGATCGCCTTCTCCAGCGGCCCGATCACCGGCTTCGGGTCGGTGATCGTCAACGGCGTGAAGTTCGACGACACCGACGCCCGCGTGGCCGACGACCTCGGCAAGGCCCGCACGCTGTCCGAGCTCGGACTCGGCATGTTCGTCGAGATCATCGGGACGGTCGACGAGGCCGCGGGAACCGGCACGGCGCAGTCGATCCGCATCGTGAGCAAGGCGATCGGCCGGGTCGACGCCATCGACCGCGCCACCCGGCGCTTCAACGTCCTGTCGGTCGCCATCCAGTTCAACGACGCGACCGTCTGGGCCACCCCCGAAGAGGACGCCGCGCTGATGGTCGGCAGCGTCGTCGAGGTCTGGGGATTCCTGGACACCGCGAACGAGGTGATCCGTGCCAGCCGGATCGCGATCAGCGCGGAGCGTACCGTGGTCGACGCGAAGCTGCGCGGCCGGGTGACCGACTACGACCGCGTCTCCGCATGGCTGCGCATCGACCGGCAGCTCATCGACCTGACCGGGGTACCCGGTCCGCTGCCGACCTCGATCGAGATCGGATCGACGGTCCAGGTGAGCGGCACGCAGTCCTCGACCGCCGACGCGCCGCTGCGTGCGACGCGCCTGATCGTCGAGCCATCGGTGCTCGCACCGATGGTCAAGGAAGCGAACCTCGACGACACGATCTCCCAGTTCAAGTCGATCTCACGGTTCAGGGTGTCGGGCCTGTGGATCGACGGCTCGGGGGCGAGCATCACCGGCGGCTCGATCGAGTCGCTCGCCAACGGGATCCGGCTCCGGATCCATGGCTCGGTGACCAACGACACCGTCATCGCCCGCAGCATCGAGATCCGCTCGCTGTCCACCCTGGCCGCTGCGACCGACCCCGGTTCGACCCAGGCCGATGCGACCGGGAACGATGGCGCGAACAACGCGTCGACGTCCGGCGATGGCTCGAATGCGGGATCGAATTCGAATGCCGGGTCGAATTCGAACAGCGGCGGCAGTTCGAACGCGGACTCGAATCCGACCTCGAGTTCGAACACGACCACGAACACGAACACGAACACGGATTCGAACTCGAACTCGAACTCGAACTCGAACGCAAACGCGAGCTCGAGCTCGAGCTCGAACGCCAGCTCCGACTCGAACCCGAATGCCGGCCAGACCGGGACCGGGACCGGGACCGGGACCGGGGCCGGGACGGGCACGGGCACGGGCACGGGCACCGGCACGGGCACGGGCACCGGAACCGGCACCGGCACCCCGCTGGCTGCAACGCAAACCGCTCCCGTCGCGGCGAATCGACCGTCGCCGGCAAACCCCTACCTCGAGGACGAAGTCCAGGTGACCGGCCGCATCACCGCCGGGCAGCGGCTGGCGTCGATCAAGATGGTCGACACGGCCGGCCGCAGCTTCACCGTCGATGCGCGCAACGCACGCGTGAACAACGGCAAGAAGTCCGACCTCGATCCGGGTCGCGTCATCACCGTGCGCGGCGTGCGCAAGACCGTCATCGAGGCCTCGACGATCCGCATCGTGCGCTGAAGTGCGGCGGTCGGTTCGACCTGGTCCTCGCTCGGTGCGGCAGCACCGCCGGTCGCCCGGCGATGGGTCGGCGCCCTCCAAGGCCGGTACAGTCGACCTCAGCATGCACACCTGCGACGCGCCAGCGGACCTGCCGACCCGATGAGCTCCGAGCGGCCCACACCGCCTGCAGCCAGCCCGCCCGGCGCTGCCCGTCCCGACGCACCCGAGCGGCGCGACGCGCTGCGCGCCATCGCCGGGCTCGGCCTGGCCGTCGCAGGCTGCGGCGGCGGCGGCGAAATCGCCGGAGTGGGGACCGGCGGCACCGGTCAGATCGCCTACGCCAGCGGCACGGTCTCCGGCTTCGGCTCGGTCATCGTCAACGGCGTGAAGTTCGAGGACCGCGACGCGCAGGTCTCCGACGATGCCGGCAGCCCCCGCGCGCTCGCCGCGCTGGCGATCGGCATGCTCGTCGAGATCGAAGGCCGGATCGCGGACGACGGCGCCACGGGCACCGCCGACCGGATCCGGATCGCCAGCGAACTGTGCGGCGGGATCGACTCGATCGATGCGGCCGCCGGCCGCTTCACCGTGATGGGCACGACGGTGCAGACCGGCGCCGCGACCGTGTTTCCCGATGTCCGCGGCCTCGCCGGCCTCGCCCTCGGCACGACGGTGGAAGTCCATGGCTTCGTCGACGTCGGGGCATCGCTGCTGCGGGCCACTCGCATCGACGTCCCCCCGGCCTCCGCGGCGCCGAGCCCCTGCAAGCTGCGCGGCACGATCATCGCCCGCGACGGCGACGGCGACGGCAGCATCCGCATCGGCGGGCTCCAGATCGATCCCCGAAGCGCGAAGGTGTCGAACGGCACCGTCGGCGGCCTGCAGGTCGGCCAGACGGTCCGGCTCGAAGGCACGACGCCGCCCCGCTCGGGCACCTGGCGGCCCGACGAGCTGGCCGTGCTCGCCGGCCCGGGCGCGGCCGTCGGCATCCACACCCGTCTGGAAGGCACGATCACCTCGTTCAGGTCGCTCGCGGACCTGCAGGTGGCGGGCGTGCCGGTCGACGCGAGCGGCGCGACGCTGACCGACGGGCTACGGGCCTCGGCGCTGCGTGATGGACGGCGGGTCCGCGTGATCGGCGTGACCGCGGCGGGTGGGCGCGTGATCGCCTCGAGCCTGCAGCCGCGCGACGACGATGCGGTCGACGGCTCGGGTGATGACCTGGCCCGCTTCGAGGGCACGATCCTGCGCTTCGGGAGCCTGGCCGACTTCGAGGTCCGGGACCGGGTGGGGCGCCGCTTCACCGTCGACGGATCGAGGGCGACGCTGCGCGCGGGCACGACCGTCGCCGATCTGCGCCAGGGCGCGGCCCTCACGGTCGAGGGCCGCCGCGGGACGCCGTTTGCCGCGACCTCGCTGCGGATCGGGCGCCACGCGGAAGACTGAGTCGCGCCGGCGCTGCCCGGTCAGTCGCCGGGCGTCTGCGCCTCGCGCACCACCGAAGGCGGACGCCCGGCGAACTGGGCGAGCGCCACGCCCGCCAGCGTGATCGCCGCCCCAGCCAGCTTCACTGCGGTGAAGCGCTCGTCGGTGATCACCCAGGCGACCGCCCCGGCGACCGGCGGCATCAGATACATCAGCGGTGCGGTCCGACCCACGCCACGCACCGCATTGACCCAGCCCCAGACCAGCCAGCCGACGAAGGCCGAGACGATCGTCGACCACATCAGGCCCGCCCACAGCAGCGGCGACATCGCCGACCAGTCGACCCGCAGGGCGAAGGGCAGCGAGGTGATCACCACCAGCGGGGTCGCCGCGAGCAGCGCGTAGGTCATCACCACGATGCCCCCGTGCCGCTCGATCAGCGGCTTGGCCGCGACCGTGTAGTACGAGAACAGGCTCGCCGCGACCAGCAGGAAGAGGTCACCGCCGGAGGCCGCCCAGCTGCCCGCCAGCAGCTTGTCGGACAGGAACACCAGCACCCCCGCCAGCGCGATCGAGACGCCGCCGAGCTGTGCGCCGCCGAGCCGCTCGACCCCGAGCCAGCGCAGGATCAGCAGCGTGTAGATCGGGCCGCAGGCGAGGATCAGCGAACTGGAGAACGCGGTCGACCAGTGGATGCCCACGGTGACCATCGACACGTGCACGAAGTGCCCCCAGAAGCCGAGCTTCGCCAGCTGGATCAGGTCGGATCGGGGAATGCGCGGCCAGCGCACGCCGAAGCGCCAGGTCAGCAGCGCCACCGCGCAGACCGGCATGATCAGGTAGCGCACGAACAGGAAGCCGCCCGGCGTCGCGGCGGCGAACACCGCCTTCTGGACCGAGAAGTTCGCCCCCCAGACGACGATGGTCGCGAGCGCCGCCCACAGCGCCCAGCGCTGGCGCTTCGCGGCGAGATCGACCGCGGCCGAGGCGAGGGGCGCGGCGGCGCTCATCGCGCCTCCCCGGGACCGGGGAGTGCCCGCACGAGCTTCGCCAGCAGC
>CAIUGQ010000210.1 GCA_903898725.1 uncultured Burkholderiales bacterium
GCTTCGTACAGGGCGACATCGACGCCTACATGGCGAACGACAAGAAGATCACCGAGAAGACCGGCATCGAGGACCGCGTTGACAACGAGGGCGGGGAGGACGTGCGTCCGAAGGCGGCCGTCGCCGCCAACGTCGGCAGCGGCCCCGACCTCATCCTGGCGACCAACGACGACGCCACTCTGTACCCGGACAAGCTGGTCGACGTCACCGACCTGTGCGAGTACCTCGGCAAGAAGTACGGCGGCTGGTACGAGGGCTGCGAGGCCTACCTGCGCCCGGACGGCAAGAAGTGGATCGGCGTGCCGCTGGGCACCGCCGGCGCGATGATGGTCTACCGCGACAGCCAGCTCAAGGCAGCGGGCATCAACGCCTTCCCCAAGGACACCGACGGGTTCCTGCGGATGTTCAAGGCCCTCAAGGAAAAGGGCACGCCCGGCGGCATGGCGCTCGGCAACGCCACCGGCGACAGCGGCTGGACCTCGTGGCTGGTCTGGGCGCACGGCGGTCAGATGGTCGACAAGAACAACAAGGTCGTCATCGACAGCCCCGAGACGATCAAGGCCCTGGAGTATGCGAAGGAGCTCTACGCGACCTTCGTGCCGGGCACGCTGTCGTGGCTCGACCCGAACAACAACAAGGCGTTCCTGGACGGCCAGATCAGCGTCACCAACAACGGGATCTCGGTCTACTACGCGGCGAAGAATTCCAATGACCCGAAGGTCAAGGAACTCGTCTCCGACATCCAGCACTCGCAGTTCCCGGTCGGGCCGGTCGGCAAGCCCACCGAATTCCATCTGTTCTTCAACCAGATGGTCATGAAGTACACGAAGTACCCGAAGGCCGCGAAGGAGTTCCTGCGCTTCATGATGGAGCAGGAGCAGTTCGACGCCTGGCTGACCGGGTCGGGCGGCTACATCTCGCAGCCGCTGCGTGCCTACGAGAAGACCGCGATCTGGACGGTCGATCCGAAGCACACGCCGTACCGCGACGCGACCAAGAACATGCGTCCGTCCGGCTACGCCGGCAAGCTCGGCTATGCATCGGCCGGCGTGCTCGCCGACTTCATCATGGCCAACATGGTGGCCGAGGCGGCCAGCGGATCGAAGACGCCCAAGGAAGCGGCCGAGCGCGCGCAGAAGCGCGCGGAGCGCTACTACAAGGTCTGACCGGGGGCAGTCGGCGAGCACTGCTCGCCGCCCGGTCAGGTCGGGCCGGCATGCTTGCCGGCCCGAGCCCGGTGCACCCCGCCACCTGACCCGACCGGGCGCCCCCGCCGCTTCCCCTGCGTCCCCCCGCTTCACCCGTTTCACCCGCTTCACCCGGAGACACACCCACCATGCACCAGCGCGTGCAGACCGCTCCCGATGCCGCCGCAGCGGCTCGACCCCAGATGACGATGCTGGAGCGGCTCCAGAACAACCGGAACGCACTGGGGCTCGTCTTCATGGTGCCGGCCGGGGTGCTGCTGCTCCTGTTCCTCACCTATCCGCTCGGGCTCGGCGTCTGGCTGGGCTTCACCGATGCGAAGATCGGCCGCGCCGGTACCTTCGTCGGCCTCGAGAACTACGAGTTCCTGTTCGGCGACAGCGTCACGCGCCTGGCGCTGTTCAACACGCTCTTCTACACGTTCATCGCGAGCATCCTGAAGTTCGTGCTCGGCCTGTGGCTCGCGATCCTGATGAACCAGCGCCTCAAGCACACGACGCTGCTGCGCGCGATCGTGCTGTTGCCCTGGATCGTGCCCACCGCGCTGTCGGCGATCGCGTTCTGGTGGATCTTCGACAGCCAGTTCTCGATCGTCAGCTGGATCCTGGTGAAGCTCGGCCTGATCGACGGCTACATCGACTTCCTCGGCGATCCGTGGAATGCCCGCCTCTCCACGATCGCGGCCAACGTCTGGCGCGGCATCCCGTTCGTCGCGATCTCGCTGCTGGCCGGGCTGCAGACCATCTCGCCCTCGCTCTACGAGGCGGCGGCGATCGACGGGGCGACGCCCTGGCAGCAGTTCCGCAACGTCACGCTGCCGCTGCTGACCCCGATCATCGCGGTCGTGATGACCTTCTCGGTGCTGTTCACCTTCACCGACTTCCAGCTGATCTACGTGCTGACGCGCGGCGGACCGCTGAACTCGACCCACCTGATGGCGACGCTGGCCTTCCAGCGCGGCATCTCGGGCGGAGCGATCGGGGAGGGGGCGGCGATCGCCACGGCGATGGTGCCCTTCCTTCTGGGCGCGATCATGTTCTCGTACTTCGGCTTGCAGCGTCGGGCCTGGCAGCAGGGAGGCGACAAGTGAGCAAGGAAGAAGCCATCGATTCGCAGGGCATGGATTTCCTGCAGACATCCGGCCGACGCTGGATGACCACCTACATCCCGATCGCGCTGTTCCTCTTCGTGCTGCTGTTCCCGTTCTACTGGATGGGCATCACGTCGTTCAAGCCGAACGAGGAACTGCTGGCCCGCGACGGGAATCCGTTCTGGGTCTCGAGCCCGACGCTGGCGCACTTCAAGAAGCTGCTCTTCGACACCGAGTACCCGTCGTGGCTGATGAACACCATGCTGGTGTCCGTCATCGCGACCCTGGTGTCGCTGTTCGCCGCGGTGCTCGCCGCCTACGCGATCGAACGGCTGCGCTTCAAGGGCTCGCGCGCGGTCGGCCTGGGGATCTTCCTCGCCTACCTGATCCCGCCCTCGATCCTGTTCATCCCGCTGGCGCTCGTGCTGCAGAACCTCGGGCTGTTCAACACGCGCTGGGCGCTGGTCTTCACGTACCCGACCTTCCTGATCCCGTTCTGCACCTGGCTGCTGATGGGCTATTTCCGGTCGATCCCGTACGAACTCGAGGAATGTGCGCTGATCGACGGTGCCTCGCGCTGGGAGATCCTGGTCAAGATCATCCTGCCGCTGGCGGTGCCGGGGCTGATCTCGGCGGGCATCTTCGCGTTCACGCTCTCCTGGAACGAGTTCATCTACGCGCTGACCTTCGTGTCCGACTCCGAGATCAAGACGGTGCCGGTGGCGGTGGTCACCGAACTGGTCGAGGGCGACGTCTACCACTGGGGGCCGCTGATGGCGGGCGCGCTGCTCGGCTCGCTGCCCGTGGCGGTCTTCTATTCGTTCTTCGTCGAGTACTACGTGGCGGGGATGACCGGCGCGGTCAAGGAGTAGTCGGGCGGGCGAGTAGACGCAGGCCGGCACCCCCTATTCGGGGGGTGTGGCACCGGGCTTGGTAGACTGCGCGGTTATGCCTCGCCCCTCCGCCCCGCCAGCCTTCGACCACGCGACTCGGCCCCGCACGGCCGTTCTGGTCGTCCAGCTCGGCACGCCCGCCGCACCGACCGCGGCGGCGCTGCGCCCTTACCTCGCGCAGTTCCTCGGCGATCCTCGGGTGGTCGAGATCCCCCGGCTGCTCTGGTGGCCGATCCTCCACGGGATCATCCTCAACACCCGGCCCGCCAAGTCGGCGAAGAAGTACGCCAGCGTCTGGACGGACGAGGGCTCGCCGCTGATGGTGCACTCCGTGCGCCAGGCCAAGCTGCTGCGCGGTGCACTGGGCGAGCGGGGGCATGACGTCGAGGTGGCGCTCGCCATGCGCTACGGCGAGCCGTCGATCGCCACGGTGCTCGAGGGCCTGCGCGAGCGCAACGTCACGCGGCTGCTGGTGCTGCCAATGTATCCGCAGTACTCGGCGTCCACCACCGCGACCGTCTTCGACGAGGTCCACCGCGTGCTGGCCGGCTGGCGCAATCTGCCCGAGGTGCGCTGGGTCCGCAGCTTCCATGCCGATGACGGCTACATCGATGCGCTCGCCACCCAGGTGCGCGCGTCCTGGGACCGCAACGGCCGTGGCGAACGGCTGCTGATGAGCTTCCACGGCGTGCCGCGGCGCTCGCTCGACCTCGGCGACCCGTACCACTGCGAATGCCACGCGACCGCCCGGCGACTCGCGGAGCGCCTCGGCCTGGCCCGCGAGGAATGGGTGGTCACCTTCCAGTCGCGCTTCGGCAAGGCGCAGTGGCTCCAGCCCTACACGGAGCCGACGCTGGAGCGGCTGGCCCGCGAGGGCGTGCGCCGCATCGACGCGGTCTGCCCCGGGTTCGTGGCCGACTGCCTCGAGACGCTCGAGGAGATCGCGATGGAGGCCAAGGAGGCCTTCCTGCATGCCGGCGGCGAGTCGTTCCAATACATCGACTGCCTCAATGGCGCGCCCGCCTTCATCGACGGTCTGGCCGGACTGGTCGAGCGTCAGGTCTCGGGCTGGCCGACGCTCGCCCTCGATGCCGAGGCGTCCGTGCGGCGCGACAAGCTCCTGGTCGAGCGCCGCGCCCGCGCCGTGGAGCTCGGCGCTCAGGGCTGAGGCCCCCGCCCGGCAGAGGTGCCGGGGCGGCCACGCCGATCAGGTCGGCGCGAAGGTCCGGACGATGCCGAAGCCGAGCCCTTCGGCGGCAGCCAGGTAGATCGGCGTGGTCTTGTGCTCGTTCGAGCGCCAGCGTGTTCCCCGGATCGAGTCGTAGCGCACGCTGCCATCGGCGTGCCGGCTGCCGTCGAGCAGCCCGCGCAGGAAGGTGACGCCCTCCCAGGTCGACTGACCGAGCGCGTTGAGCGCCGGCGCCCGCTCGCCGAACCGGCTCCAGTAGCGTTCGCGGAAGGCGCCGTTGCGTTCGGTCGCGAGCCCCGCGAAATAGCCGGACGCGACGTACAGGCCCTCGCTGCATTCGGCGCCCATCGCCAGCAGCCCGTTCTCCTCGATGGCGCAGCCCAGCCGCGGCATGCGCTCGGCGAGCCCGCTGTCACGGAACGCGCGTCCGAAGTCGATCGCATCCTGGCCGACCATCGACAGCAGGACCGCCTGCGCGCCGCTGCTGCGGATCGCATCGATCAGACGGTCGTGGTCGCAGCGCCCGAGCGGCACGAAGGCATCGCCCACCACCGAACAGCCGCGCTCGACGAGCCTGCGCCGCGCCAGGGCGTGGGTGCGTCGGGGCCACAGGTAGTCGTTGCCCGCCAGGAACCAGCGCGACAGGCGCCAGCGCTCGATCATCCAGTCGAGGGGCGGCAGCAGCTGCATCGCGGGGGTCTCCCCGACTGCGTACACCCCGTCGGGCAGGGCACCGCCCTCGTAGAGGGGCGTGTAGACGAAGGGCACCGTGAGCGCGCCGGCCGAGGTGATCCGCTCGCGCACGGAACTCGTGTGCATGCCGATGATCGCGTCGATGCCGGTCCCGGCGGCGAGCTCCGCGAGATCGTCCTCGACCGACTCGGACTCGTCGCTCGCATCGATCAGGTGCAGCCGCACTTCGCGGCCGCGAACGCCGCCCTCGTCGTTCCACTGTTCGACGGCGAGGCGCGCACAGGCCAGGCTCGATGCGCCCCACAGGCCGGCGGTGCCCGAGGTCGGCACGCACAGCGCGAGCCGGTAGGGTTCGGCGTCGAGGCCGCCCCACATCCGCCCGGTGTCACGCAGCGGGCGATGCGGCCCGCCCGGGCGCAGGCCGAGCCGACGGCGTGCGGGCAGGGCGAATGCACCCTGTGTCGCGATGCGCGGCGTGGCGGCGGGGCCGGTCGTGAACCGAATCATGGGGAAGCGGGATCCGTGCGAGACGCTCGGCGCGCCAGGCCGGTGCGCATCGGTCATGTTCACCGACCCGAGGCCGATCGTCACGATGCAATGCAACAGCGCAGGGGATGGCTAGCACATGCCGTTCCACCCGCCGCGTCCGACGTCCGGTGCTGGATTCGGCGCGTGCGTGCCCCTAGAATGCGCGAATGTCTTCGAACAGGCGCAGATCCGGTGCAGACGACGCACCATCGCTGGCCGCTCTGCTGTCGGAGGCGAGCCGGCGGGCTTCTGCCGATCTGGAACGGGTCCTCGATCCCGAGGGCCTCCCGGTCGACCAGTGGCGGGTGCTGGAGCGCCTGGCCGACGGCAGCGGCCTGACCATGTCGGCGCTCGCCGACGCGGTCGACATGAAGCTGCCGTCGCTGTCGAAGCTGATCGACCGCATGGTCGGCAGCGCGCTCGTGCAGCGCGCCCAGGATCCGGCCGATCAGCGCCGCGTGCTGGTCTACGTGTCCGACATCGGCCTCGAGAAGCACCGGCTCCTGCGCAACCGCGTGCGCCGCACCCGCCACGATCTCGAGACACGTCTGGGCGACGAACGCGGCCGCGAACTGCGCCGGCTGCTCGAAGACTTCCTGCGCCACCCCGGCGCCTGAGGGGCCTCGGCCCGTCCCGGACGCGTTTCGGCGCGTGCCCGCTCCACTTAGCCCGTTCCTGCAGGCGGATTGTTTCCGTGGAAAACAAAATGCTTGACACGGAAAATAACGGCTGACGATACTCGATCCGTGGTTTCTCCTACCGTGGGCGAGGGTGCATGGTCCTGCTGGCTTGGTTGCTGGGCATCGTCATCGCGATCGTGGTCGTCGCGATCGCGGTCGTCTTCCTCAACCGCTTCTACCGCAAGTCCTCCCGTGACGTCGCGCTGATCCGCACCGGCTTCGGCGGGCAGCGGATCGTGATCTCGGGCGGCTGCCTGTCGCTGCCGTTCCTGCACAAGGTCGACGAGATCAACATGCGGACGATCCGCATCGAGGTCCGCCGTACCGGCGAGAAGTCGCTGATCACCGAAGACCGGATGCGCGTCGACGCGGAACTCGAGTTCTACGTTCGTGTGCAGCCGAGCATCGAGGGCATCGCGACTGCGGCGCAGGCACTCGGCGCCCGCGCGTTCAACCCCGACGGGATCCGCAACCTGCTCGAGGGCCGGTTCGTCGACGCCGTGCAGGCGGTGGCGGCCGAGCAGACGATGGATTCGCTGCACGAGAAGCGCGGCGAGTTCGTCCGCAAGGTCGGGGCGCTGCTCGGCGAGAACCTCTCCCATGCCGGGCTGCAGCTCGATTCCGTGTCGCTGACCCGCCTGGATCAGGCCGCGTTCGCCGCCCTCGACGAGAACAACGCGTTCAACGCGGTCGGGATGCGGCGGCTCGCCGAGATCATCGCGGTCAACAAGAAGAAGCGCGCCGAGATCGAGGCCGATGCCGACATCTCCGTGCGGCAGACCCAGCTCGCCGCGACCAAGCAGCGGCTCGAGCTCGGGCGCGAGGAGGAGCAGGCGCAGATCAAGCAGCGGCTCGACCTCGACAAGGTCCGCGCCAGCAGCGATGCCGAGGCCGCCCGCGCCCGCGAGGCATCGACGGTCGCCTCCGAGGCGGCCCGCATCGGCCGCGAGCGGGACACGCGAGCCGCCGAGATCGAGAAGGGCCGCGAGCTGCGGCGCCTGGAGATCGAGGCGCAGCTCGGCTCCGAGATGCGCAAGGCCGACAGTGCGATCGCGCTCGCCGCCAAGCACGCCGACGAGGCGCGGGCGCAGGCCCTGGCCGAGCTGGCCCGGACCGAGGTGATCCTGGCGCAGGAGAAGGTCCAGACCGACCGCGAGCGCGCGGTCGCCGACCGGTCTCGCGAGATCGCGATGAAGCGCGTGGTCGAGGCCGGCGAGGTCGCCGAGGCGAATGCCGTCACCGAAACCTCGGTGCTGATCCGCAAGGCGAAGGCCGAGGCCGAGGCCACCCGAACGCTTGCGGAGGCAGAGCGCCTGAAGCTGCTCGCCGAGTCCGAGGGCGCCCGGGCGGTGATCGACGCGAAGAACTCGCGCTCGGATGCGCTGATGCGCCACGAGCTCGAGCAGTACCGCCTCGATCGGCTGCCCGAGATCGTCGCGCAGATGATGAAGCCCGCCGAGAAGATCGACAGCATCCGCATCCACCAGATCACCGGCTTCGGCGGCTCGACCGGGGGCGGCGGCAACACGATCGACGCCGGCGGCAGCAAGCCGCCGGTCAATCAGGTGATGGACAGCATCCTGGGCATGGCGCTTCAGCTGCCGGCCCTCAAGAGCATCGGCGATCAGATCGGCGTGGATTTCTCGTCCGCGGTCGGATCGGCGACGCAGCCGCCCGCGCCGCGCGGCGGTCCCGCTGCCGGCGGGAGCTGACGCACGCAACCCGTCCGTCCGGCGCCGGGCCGTCCCCGGCTGCAGCGCCCCTTCGTCGTTCCAACCACTCGCCATCGGGAGATCCACATGGCCATCTCGCGTCGCAACTTCATCGCCGCCACCGGCTCCGCCGGCCTCATCGCCGGTGCACCCTCGATCGTCCGGTCCCAGACCGGTCCGATCAAGCTCGGCTCCGTGCTCGACAACTCGGGCAACCTCGACATCTACGGCAAGCCGATGGTGATGGCCACGACGCTCGCCGTCGAGGAGATCAACGCCGCGGGCGGGCTGCTGGGCCGCAAGGTCCAGGCGATCCAGTACGACACGCAGTCGGACATCGCGCTCTACACGAAGTTCGCGCAGCAGCTCGTGCGTGACGACAAGGTCGACGTCGTGCACGGCGGCATCACCTCCGCCTCGCGCGAAGCGATCCGCCAGACCTTCCGGCGCGGCAACACGATGTACTTCTACAACGTGCTGTACGAGGGCGGCGTCTGCGACCGCAACTGCTTCGTCACCGGCACGACGCCGGGCCAGGCGGTCGAGCCGATCGTCGACCACGCGACGAAGAAATGGGGCAAGAAGGTCTACATCCTGGCCGCCGACTACAACTACGGCCAGATCACCGCGAAGTGGCTGCAGCACTACGTGAAGCTGCGCGGCGGCTCGGTCGCCGACACCAACTTCTTCCCGCTCGACGTGTCCGACTTCGGCTCGACGATCGCGAAGATCCAGCAGGCCGGCCCGAACTGGGTGGTCTCGGCGCTGGTGGGCGGCGCGCACATGTCGTTCTACCGGCAGTGGGCTTCTTCGGGCATGAACAAGAAGATCCCGCTGGCCTCGACGACCTTCGGCGTGGGCAACGAGCACCTGGCGCTGTCGCCGGCCGAGGGCGACGGCATCCTGATCGCCGGCAACTACAGCCAGGAGGCACAGTCGCCGTCGAACAAGGACTTCCTGGCGAAGTGGGCCAAGCGCTTCGGCGACACCAAGATCGTCCACGAGATCGCGGTCTCGCAGTACCAGGGGATCATGCTCTGGGCCGAGGGCGTCAAGAAGTCGGGCTCGCTCGGGCGTGACGCCATGCTCAAGGCGCTGGAATCGGGCGTCGGCATCGACGGACCGACCGGTCGCGTCGCGATGGATCCGAAGACGCACCATGCGTCGCTCGACATCCATCTGATGGAAGTCAAGGGTCAGAAGCTGACCATCCTCGAGACCTCCAAGCAGCGCCCGCCGTCCGACACCGCGCAGTCGTGCGACCTGATCAAGAACCCGGCCGAGAACAAGCAGTTCGAGGTCAAGGTCTGACCCGGGGCGCGACGTGGACTACGCCGCCATCGTCTTCCTGGAGATCGTCTACATGATCGCCTTCCTCGCGCTCGCGAGCGCGGGGCTGGCGGTCGTCTTCGGGATGATGCGGGTCATCAACCTCGCCCATGGCGAGTTCGTGATGCTCGGCGGCTACACGACGCTCGCCTGCGTGCAGGCGGGCATCAACGTCTACGTCGCGATGCTGGTCATCGCCCCGATCGTGGTCGGCATCATCGGCCTGATCATCGAGCGTCTGGTCATCCGGCACCTGTACGGCCGGATGATCGACACGATGCTCGCGACCTGGGGGCTGTCGCTGCTGCTGGTGGGGATCGTCACGCTGATCTTCGGCAGCTCGGCGGTCGGCGTGCCCACGCCGATCCCCGGCTACACGTTGGGTGCCTACCAGATGGGCGGCTACAACCTGTTCATCATCGCGCTGGCGGCGGTCGTGATGATCGGGATGTGGGTGGTGCTGCGCCACACGCGGCTCGGCCTGATCGCGCGCGGCGCGATGCAGAACCCCGAGGTGGCGTCGGCGCTCGGCTACGACCCCAAGAAGGTCTACATGACCACCTTCGCCGTGGGGGCCGCGCTCGCGGGGCTGGCGGGCGGCGCGCTCGCGCCGCTGACCGGCCTGCTGCCGTCCTCGGGCGGCGCCTACATCGCCAAGACCTTCATCACGGTCATCACCGGCGGCGCCGCCGTGCTGTCGGGCACGCTGTCGTCGGCGGTGATGTTCGGTGCCGTCAACCAGATCGTCTCGTTCGCCTCCACGCCGGTCATCGGCGAGATCGCGATGCTCGCGCTGGCCATCGTGCTGCTGCGACTCATGCCGCAGGGCATCACCGGGCGGTTCTTCCGGAACTCGACATGATCGACGACGCGCCGTCCGCGGGACGGATCCGCTGGGGCTGGTTCATCGCGTGGCTCGTTGTCATGGCGGTGCTGCCGCTGGTGTTCGACGACACGCAGACGCTGTCGCTGATGGCGATCACGGCGCTGGCCGGGCTGTCGCTCGCGCTGATGTGGGGCTACGCGGGCATCCTCAGCTTCGGCCATGCCGCCTACTTCGGCCTGGGCGCCTACACCTACGCGATCGCCGCCGTGAACTTCGGCGAGAGCACGGTGCCGGTGCTGCTGTCGATCGTCGTGCCGGCGCTGCTCGCTGCGGTGATCGGCGCGATGATGTTCTGGGGCCGCATCGGCGATGTCTACCTCGGCGTGATCACGCTCGTCGTCAGCCTGATCCTGTTCAAGTTCATGAACGCCACCGCCGGTGATGCCTACCGCATCGGCGATGCCCGGCTCGGCGGCTTCAACGGGATCCCGGGCTTCCAGATCCTCAACGTGCCCGGCGACCCGAGCGCGCAGATCTTCGGCGTGCCGTTCTACTACGTGATCGCGGTCTGCCTCGCCCTGTGCTACCTGCTGTGCCGCTGGATCCTCTCGACCTCGTTCGGGCGGACGCTGGTGGGCATCCGCGAGAACGAGCTGCGCGTCGAGCTGCTCGGCTACGACGTCCCGGCCCACAAGACCGCGGTGTTCACCATCGGCGCGGGCATGGCCGGCCTGTCCGGCGCGTTCTTCGCGATGTGGGCCGAGATCGTGACGCCCGGCGTGTTCGCGCTCGGCATGTCGGCCGAGATGATCGTCTGGGTGATCGCCGGCGGGCTGGGCACGCTGATCGGGCCGATGCTGGGCGCGGCGGCACTGACCCTGCTCAAGCTGATGCTCGGCCAGCAGACCCTCATCGACAACTCGCTGGTGCTGGGCGCGATCATGGTGGTCGTCGTGCTGCTGATCCCGAAGGGCATCGTGCCGACGGTCGCCGGCTGGCGCGGCCGGCGCGAGCGCTCGGTCGCGAGCCGACGCGGGCAGGCGTCCGGGCGCAAGCGCAGGGGCGTCGCAGCGCCCGCCGCGCCGTCTGCGTCGGGTGACGGTGCCGGGAGCGCGCCATGAGCGAGCCGGTCGTCGAGACCCGCGACCTGTCGATGCGATTCGGCGGCGTGGTCGCGGTCAACCACGTGAGCTTCACGCTGCGCGAGCGCGAGCTGCGCTGCCTGATCGGTCCGAACGGCGCCGGCAAGAGCACCTTCTTCAAGTGTCTGACCGGCCAGCTCGACCCCGGGCACGACGGGGGGCGCGTGCTGGTGCGCGGGCAGGACGTGACCGGCTGGCGCCCCTACCGGATCGTGCGGCTGGGCATCGGCATCAAGACCCAGGTGCCCTCGGTGATGAACGGTCTCACCGTGCTCGAGAACCTGTGGCTGTCGGCACGGCGCATCCACGGCAAGGCCGGTGCCGACGGGGCGGTGGAGGAGGTCGTGGGCGAGCTCGAGCTGGCGCCGATCGCGCGCCGCAGCGTCGGCGAGCTGGGTCACGGGCAGCGCCAGATGGTCGAGCTCGGCATGGTGCTCGCCCAGCGGCCGTGGCTGGTGCTGCTCGACGAGCCGGCAGCGGGGCTGACCGGTGCCGAGCTCGAGCGGCTGGTCGGCGCGATCCGCCGGATCAATCAGACGGCGGCCGTCGTGGTCGTCGATCACGACATGCACTTCGTCCGGATGCTCGACAGCCTCGTCACCGTCTTCCACCAGGGCTCGATCCTCATCGAAGGACCGGCCGAGGCCGTGCTCTCGGACGCGAAGGTCCGTGAGGTCTACATCGGGAGCCGCGCCGCATGAACGCAGGGCCGACCGACCAGGCCGCCGCGATCGCCCCGGATGAGGCCGCCCGGCGCGACGCGGTGCTCGAGGTGTCCGTGCTGCACGCCGGCTACGGCCACGTGCCCGTGCTGCACGGCATCTCGCTCACGCTGCACGAAGGCGAGGCGATCGGCATCGTCGGCCACAACGGCATGGGCAAGAGCACGCTGCTCAAGTGCGTGATGGGCCTGCTGCCGGCGCGCGGCGGGCGCATCGCGCTCGACGGCACCGACGTGACGCGTGCGCCGGCCCATGTGCGCAGCCGTCTCGGGATGGGCTACGTGCCGCAGGGCCGCGGCATCCTCCCGGGCCTCACCGCGCTGGAGAACCTGCGGCTCGCGTGGTCCGCCGACACCGGCGAGACCGAGCAGCAGTCGCTCGAGCGGGTGCTCGAGCTCTTCCCCCGCCTGCGCCGGCTCCTCGACCGCAAGGGGGGCGCGCTGTCCGGCGGCGAGCAGCAGCTGCTCGCGCTGGCGCGCGCGCTGATGCCGCAGCCGTGGCTGCTGCTGCTGGACGAGCCGTCGGAGGGCATCCAGCCCTCGATCGTCCAGGAGATCGGTGTGACGCTGGCCTCGCTGCGGGACAGCGGCGCGCTGACGATCGTCATCGTCGAACAGAACCTGGACCTGGTGCTCGATGTCGCCGAGCGCGTGCTGGTGCTCGAGCGCGGTCGCGTCGCGCAGTCGCTCGACGGTGCCGCGCTGCGCGGCCCGGCGGTCGGCGAGCTGCTCGGGCTGGGCGCCGCCCGGATGACCACCCGAGGTCCCGGTCACGGCGCGGGTCCGTCGCCCGCGCAGGCGGGCAGACCTTCGCCGAAGGCGGCTGCCGAACCGCCGCCGTCCACCGACATGCCCCGGGGGCCCGGCCCGGCCGCGCAGCGCTGGAGCGGTCGCGGTGACGGACCACGCCACGCGGCCGCGTCCGCCGTGCGCCCCGCGCCTGCGCCGAGCGCGGCGACGCCGCGCTTCGAGGCGCCCTCAGTCGTCCCGGCCCCCGTGACCCACTCCCGCGCGGCCGCCCCCGCGCGACCGACCTCCGCCGCCACCGCGGCACCCAACCCGACGCGCGCCGCCGCGACCCCGGGGGAGACCATGACGTCCGTCAAGCGCCCGACGCTCGAGCAGCTGAAGTCCATCGTCTCGGACCTGCACATGAGCATGTCCGACCGCGAGGTCGGCGAGTACCTCGAGGTGCTCGAGGGCACCTTCCAGTCCTACGACCGCATCGCCGCGCTGCCGGACAACCTGCCGCCGGTACGCTATCCGCGCACCCCCGGCTACAAGCCGGCGGCGAGCGAGAACCCGATGAACGCCTGGGCGGTGAAGTCCGAGGTACGGGGCGCCGCCCACGGCCCGCTCTCGGGCAAGCGCGTCGTCCTCAAGGACAACGTCTGCCTGGCCGGCGTGCCGATGATGAACGGGGCGACCTCGCTCGAGGGCTATGTGCCGGACGTGGACGCGACGCTGGTCACCCGGATCCTGGATGCGGGCGGCACCATCGTCGGCAAGGCGCACTGCGAGTCGTTCTGCCTGTCGGGCGGCAGCCATACCTCGCAGTCGGGTCCGGTCCACAACCCCTGGAAGTACGGCTATTCGGCCGGCGGCTCGTCGTCCGGCTCCGCGTCGCTGGTCGGCGCGGGGGAGGTCGAGATGGCCATCGGCGGCGACCAGGGCGGCTCGATCCGGATGCCCGCGGGCTGGTCGGGCTGCTACGGGATGAAACCCACGCACGGCCTCGTGCCCTATACCGGCGTGATGCCCATCGAGGCGACGATCGACCATGCCGGGCCGATGACCACCACGGTCGCCGACAACGCGCTGCTGCTCGAGGTGATCGCCGGGCCCGACGGGCTCGATCCGCGTCAGTACAACGTGCGCGTCGACCGCTACACCGCGGCACTCGGGCGTGGCGTGGCCGGCATGCGGATCGGCGTGCTGGTGGAGGGCTTCGGCCATGCGAACAGCGAGCCGGACGTCGATGCGAGGGTGCGCGACGCGGCCAACCGCTTCCGGTCGCTCGGGGCCCATGTCGAGGACGTCTCGGTGCCGATGCACCTCGACGGCGCGGCGATCTGGACACCGATCGCGCTCGAGGGACTGATGGCGCAGATGATGCACGGCAACGGCATGGGCTTCAATTGGGAGGGCCTGTACACCACCAGCCTGCTCGATGCCCACGCGAACTGGCGCTCGCGTGCCAACGAGCTCTCGCGCACGCTGAAGGTGTCGATGTTCGCCGGCGAGTACTTCATCCGCCAGTATCGCGGACACTTCTACGCGAAGGCCCAGAACCTCGCGCGGCAGCTGCGCGGCTCGTACGACGAGGCGCTGTCGCGCTACGACCTGCTGCTGATGCCGACGCTGCCGATGAAGGCGACGCCGATCCCGCCGCAGAACGCGCCGCTCGCGCTGTGGTGCCAGCGTGGCTTCGAGATGCTCGCGAACACCTGTCCGTTCGACGTCTCGGGCCATCCCGCGATGAGCATCCCCTGCGGTCTGAGTCAGGGGCTGCCGATCGGCGCGATGCTCGTGGCCAAGCACTGGGGCGAGTCGACGATCTACCGGGCCGCACACGCCTTCGAGCAGTCGGCCGACTGGCGAACGCTCTGAGCCCGGGCCGATGAGCGCCCGCGACCGCAACCCCTTCGCCTCCGACTGGGTCCGTGGCCCGTCGGACGATGCGCTGCGTCCGCAGGGCACGCTGTCGTACGTGGCCGGCTCGACCGCCGATCCGCTGAAGTTCATGACGATCCCGCAGCTGCTCGACCGGGCCTGCGAGCGCTGGGGCGGTCGTGACGCGGCGGTCTTCGCCGAGTCCGGGACGCGCCTGTCCTGGCACGACCTGCGGCGCAGGAGCGACGAGGTCGCGGCCGGACTGCTGGCGCTGGGCATCCGGCGCGGCAACCGCGTCGGCATCTGGTCGCCCAACCGTCTCGAGTGGCTGCTCGCGCAGTTCGGCACCGCGCGCATCGGCGCGATCCTCGTCAACATCAACCCGGCGTACCGGACCTCGGAACTCGAGCATGCGCTGAACGCGGTCCGCTGCCGGGCGCTGATCATGGCGCGCCGCCTGAAGGCGAGCGACTACGTCGGCATGCTGCAGTCGCTCGCGCCCGAGCTCGCCGCGCGGGTCGACCCCGCCGCGGCCTCGGTCGAGCTGCAGTCCGAGCGCCTGCCGCACCTCAAGCATGTGATCGTGCTGGGCGACGGGCCGGTGCCACCGCGCGCGCTCGCCTTCGACCGGTTCGCCTCGGCCGCGGGGCCGGCCCAGCACGGGCGGCTCGCACCGCTCGCCGCCGCCCTCGACCCCGACGATCCGATCAACATCCAGTTCACCAGCGGCACCACCGGCCTGCCCAAGGGTGCGACGCTGACCCACTTCAACATCGTCAACAACGCGCGTTTCTGCGCGAAGGCGATGCGCCTGTCGATGCAGGACCGGCTGTGCATCCCGGTGCCGCTCTACCACTGCTTCGGCATGGTGCTGGGCGTGCTCGCGTGCACCGCGACCGGTGCCGCCATGGTGTTCCCCGGCGAGTCGTTCGACGCGGGGCAGACCCTGGCCACGGTGGCGCGCGAGCGGTGCACCGCGCTGCACGGCGTGCCCACGATGTTCATGGCGATGCTCGATCATCCCGAGTTCGCGAGCCACGACCTCTCGACGCTGCGCACCGGCATCATGGCCGGCGCGCCCTGTCCGGTCGAGACGATGCGCCGGGTCGTCGAGCGCATGCACCTGCGCGAGGTGACGATCGCCTACGGGATGACCGAGACGAGTCCGATCTCGTTCCAGTCGAGCGTCGACGATCCGATCGAGAAGCGGGTGAGCACCGTCGGACGGATCCAGCCGCATGTGCAGGTCAAGATCGTCGACAGCGAAGGGCGCATCGTGCCGGTCGGCCGGGCGGGCGAGCTGTGCACGCGCGGCTACCTGGTGATGCGCGGCTACTGGGAGGAGCCCGAGCGCACGCGCGAGGCGATCGACGAGGCCGGCTGGATGCGCACCGGCGACCTGGCGACGATCGACGCCGACGGCTGGTGCAACATCGTCGGCCGGGTCAAGGACATGCTGATCCGCGGCGGCGAGAACGTCTTCCCGCGCGAGATCGAGGAGTTCTTGCACGGCCATCCGAAGGTGCAGGCGGCGCAGGTCTTCGGCGTGCCCGACGCACGGCTCGGCGAGGAGGTCTGCGCATGGATCGTCCCGAAGCCCGGCGAGCCGGTCACGGTCGACGAGATCCGGGCGTACTGCCAGGGCCGCATCGCCCACTTCAAGGTGCCGCGTCACGTGAAGGTCGTGGCCGAGTTCCCGATGACCGCGACCGGCAAGCCGCAGAAGTTCGCGATGCGCGACGCGATGGTGCGCGAGCTCGGCGTCGCGGCCCCGAAGACCGCCTGAGGCACCGCGGGGCATGGACACCGACGACCTGCACTGGCTCGAGATCACCGAGCTCGCGAAGCTGATCCAGCTGCGTCGTGTCTCGCCGGTCGAGGTGGTCGAGGCGATGCTGCGGCGGATCGAACGGCTCGACCGGCGTCTCCACGCATTCGTCCGCACCACGCCCGAGCTCGCGCTCGAGCAGGCCCGTCATGCCGAGGCCCGCATCGCGCGACGCGAGTACCTCGGGCCGCTGCACGGTGTGCCGATCGCCTTCAAGGACCTGAACTGGACCCGCGGCATTCCCACCGGTGCCGGCATGCCGATCCACCGCGACTGGGTGCCGCCGCACGACGGCACCGTGGTCGAGCGGCTGCGCATCGCCGGAGCGGTGACGCTCGGCAAGCTGCAGATGACCGAAGGCGCGTTCGCCGACCACCATCCCGCCGTCACCGTGCCCCTGAACCCGTGGCACCCGGACCACTGGGTCGGCGCGTCCTCGAGCGGCACGGGGTCGGCGGTGGCGGCCGGCCTGTGCTTCGGCGCGACGGGTTCGGACACCGGCGGCTCGATCCGCTTTCCGTGCACCGCGAACGGCGTGACCGGGATCAAGCCCACCTGGGGGCGGGTCTCGCGCTTCGGTGCCTACGAGCTCGCCGCCACGCTCGACCACATCGGCCCGATGGCCCGCTGTGCCGCCGACTGCGGACTGCTGCTCGGCGCGATGGCCGGTGCCGACCCGAACGATCCGACCGCCAGCCAGCAGCCGGTGCCGGACTACCTGGGCGGCGACGAGCGCAGCCTCGCGGGCGTGGTCATCGGCATCGACGATGCCTACGTGGCACCGGTCGAGCCGGTGGTCGCCGAAGGGCTGCGTGCCGCGGCCGACGTGCTGCGCCGGCTCGGCGCGACGATCCGGCCGGTGACGATGCCCGACGTCGAGCCGGTGATCGCCGACTGGCCGGTCGACTGCGCCGTGCAGACCGCGGTCGCGCATGCGCGGACCTTTCCCTCGCGTCGCGCCGACTACGGCCCGGGCCTCGCCGGCCTGCTCGATCTCGCGACCACGGTCTCGGGCATCGACTACCAGCGGGTGCTGCTGCGACGGGCCGACTTCACCGGCCGCATGCATGCGCTGTTCCGCGAGGTCGACCTGCTGCTGATGCCGGGTCAGGTGTGGGCGTCGCCCACCGTCGCCGAGATGGCCAGGCTCGGGCAGGATCCGA
>CAIUGQ010000211.1 GCA_903898725.1 uncultured Burkholderiales bacterium
GGCAAGTGGCCGCTGCGCGGCGCGATCGGTGCCGCGGCGGCCGGACACCGCCGCCGCGTGCCGACCTGCCGATCAGTTCAGGGCCTTGTCCTTCCAGACCTTCGTGCCTTCCACGGCACCGCCCGCCTGCAGGCCCGTCTTCGTGATGGTGTAGACCATCGCCGCGGAGCCGGCCTTCTGACCGGTCGAGCCGCCGGCGGTCTTGCCCGCGCCACCCATCGAGCCGCCGCTGCCGGCGCCCGCGGTCCAGCCCTTCTCGATGAAGCTCGTCATCGCCTGCTTCGTCGGGAAGATGACCAGCATGTCGCTCTCGGCGGCGCCGATCTGCACGCCGGCGCTCGCCTGCGCCAGCGACATGAAGGTCTCCTTCTTCGTGGCGCTGTCGTGCACCAGGCCCTTGCCGCCGGCGCCGCCGAGCATGAAGCTCAGCCCGTAGGTGGTGAACACCGCGTAGCCCGGTGCGGCCGCGACCTCGGTCTTGATCCTCGGCTCGGTGGTGTAGAACTTCTCGAGCGCGGCCGAGGTCTTGCTGCGGATCTCGGCCTGCTGCTCGGCCTTGGGCACCACCTTCTTCGGCGCAGGCATGGTGTTCGGCTTGATGTCCTGCTGCGCCAGGGCGGTGCCGGTGAGCAGCGGCAGCATCAGTGCGGCAGCGATGGAGGCGCGTCGGATCGGGTTCATGGGGTGTCTCCCTGGGGTTGGCTGGGGTGGGCCGGCCGCGGTCTTCATGCAGGCGTGTCCTGACCCAGGGCAAATGCTATGCCCGGACCCGGTCGCGCGTCTTGTCCGGAATCACGTCGGTGCGCCGCCCCGATCCCCGAGCCGGCGTGCCATCACGATCGCGGTGCGCCCTCGCCGCGCACGACCAGCCCCTGCGGCGACGCCGCATAGCCGGTGAGCGTGCGGTCGGCGTGCACCAGCCGCCAGTCCAGCATCTTGCGGGTGTACCGGAGCATCGCCGCTGCATGCTCGGGGTCCGCGCTCAGGTCGCGGAACTGGCCCGGGTCCGCGCGCAGGTCGAAGAACAGCGGCGGCAGCGCGGCGAAGTGCACGTACTTGTAGTGCTCGTCCTGCACCACCGCCAGCGAGCAGGCATCCATGTCGAGCCCCAGCGCGCTCTCGGGCTTCGAATAGAACAGGTCGCGGAAGTCGTACTCGTAGTGCACTTCGGTGCGCCAGCCGTCGGGGGTGCCGCCGTCGCGCAGGAAGGGCAGCAGCGAGCGTCCGTCGCAGGCACGCGGCGCCGGGCGACCGAGCCAGTCGAGCACCGTCGGCATCGTGTCGATCGTCTCGGTGAAGGCCTGCACCACCGTGCCGCGCGTGGCGTTCGCCGAGGCGTCCGGATCGCGGACGATCATCGGGATGTGATAGCTCTGGTCGAAGTAGCCGATCTTGCCGAGCAGATGGTGATCGCCGAGCTGTTCGCCGTGGTCGCTGGTGAAGATCACCAGGGTGTCGTCCCACTGGCCGGTCTCCTTGAGGTGCGCGACCACGCGCCCGATCTGCTCGTCGACCTCGGCCATCAGGCCGTAGTAGGTCGCGCGCATGCGCAGCACCTCGGCCTCGCTCATCTCGCTGCCCAGGCCGCGTCCGTTCTGGAAGAAGCTGCTGCGCGGCACGTTCTCGACGTAGTAGCGCAGCAGCGGATGCTGGGCCGCCTCGGCCTGCGCCGACGAGGCCCGCACCGGCGGCGGACAGGCGGCCGGATCGAAGCGCTCGTGCCAGGGCGCCGGCGCGCTGAACGGCGGATGGGGCCGGTAGTAGCCGAGGTGGAGCAGCCACGGCTTGTGCCGTGCGCCGCGCAGGTAGTCGAGCCCGCGGTCGGTGAACCACCGGGTGTCCGACAGCGCCGCCGGGATCCGGCTGGGGCGGCTGGTCGCGCCGATGTCGTCGGCGGCCGCGCCCTGCGGCAGCCAGATGTCCCAGGGGTTGTCGGGCAGCGTGTAGCCCTGCGAGGCGACCCAGGCGAAGTAGGCCTCCATCTTCATGCCCCACGAGCCGACCGGGCGCCAGCCCTCCATGTCCGCACCGAGCACGGTGAAGCGCGGATCCTGGGCGGGGACGATCCGCGGGTCGGGCGTGGTGGTCGTGTAGCCGACCAGCGCCGGATCGTAGCCGGCACGGCGCGCCTCGAACGCGAGGTTGGTGTGCCGTGCGTCCAGCGGGATCGTGTTTTGCACGGCCCGGTGGTTCATCATGTACAGCCCGGTCAGCAGGCTCGCGCGGCCGGGACCGCAGGGCACCGCCTGCGTGTAGTGCCGGGCGAAGGTCACGCCCTCGGCGGCGATGGCCGCGATGTTCGGTGTCTCGATGACCGGATGTCCGAGCATCGGCAGGGTGTCGCCCCGCCACTGGTCGACGACGATCAGCAGCACGTTCTTCTTTCGGGTCATGGTCACCTCGGGTCAGCGCAGCGTGGGGTCCAGGCGGTCTCGCAGCCAGTCGCCGACGACGCTCACCGAGAACGTCGTCAGCACGATGACCGCGCTCGGAGCAAGCAGGATCCAGGGGGCGGTCTGCAGGTACTCGCGTCCGTAGCCGACCATGTTGCCCAGGCTGGTCATCGGCGGCTGCACGCCGAGCCCGAGGAAGGACAGGCCGGACTCGAGCAGGATCACTTCGGGGAAGGTCAGCGTGACGCTCACGATCAGGGTGCTCGCGATGTTGGGCAGCACGTGCACGCCGTACACGCGCCATGGCGAGGCGCCGAGGTCGGTGACCGCCGCCGCGTAGCCCTGCTCGGTCGCGGCGATCGCGAGGCCGCGCGCGATGCGCGCCGAGCGCTCCCAGCCGTGGAAGCCCATCAGCACGACGAACAGCACGAGCGAGTTGCCGAAGAAGGCGAGCACCGCGAGCGCGACGATCATGAACGGCATCGACGCCTGGAAGTCGACCAGCGTGAGCACCGCCTGCTCCGTCCAGCCGCGAAAGTGCGCGGCGACGAGGCCGAGCGTCACGCCGATCGTCGCCGACAGCGCGGTGCTCGCGAACGCCACCA
>CAIUGQ010000212.1 GCA_903898725.1 uncultured Burkholderiales bacterium
ACACCGCGCACGCAGACGTCCGGCCGCGGGCGTCGCGCCGGCGTCGAGCGCGCCGTCCTCAGCGTGCCTTCAGGTGCGACTGGAACTGCTTGCGGACCTTCGCGACCTTCGGACCGACCACGACCATGCAGTAGCCCTGGTACGGGTTCCGCTCGTAGTAGCGCTGGTGGTAGGCCTCGCCGGGCCAGTAGCGCGGCGCCGGCTGCACCTGGGTGACCACCGGCGCATCGTAGACACGCTCGCGCTCGATCTCCTCGATCAGCGCGCGAGCGGTCGCGGCCTGCTCGTCGGAGTGCGTGAAGATCACCGACCGGTACTGCGTGCCGACGTCGTTGCCCTGACGGTTCAGCGTGGTCGGATCGTGGATCGCGAAGAAGATGCCGAGCACCTCGCGGAACGAGATCACCTCGGTGTCGAACGACACGCGCACCACCTCGGCGTGGCCGGTCTGGCCGCCGCAGACCTGCTCGTAGCTGGGGTCGGGCATCGCGCCGCCGGCGTAGCCCGACTCCACCGCGGTCACGCCGCGCACGTCGAGGTACACGGCCTCCAGGCACCAGAAGCAGCCGCCGCCCAGGGTGGTCGTCTCGATCGTCATCTCAGCTCCAGCAGCCTTCGGGTCCGGGGAATCCGGCCGAGGATACCTCGTCGGCCCGCGGCCCGCGGCCTGACGCCGCGGCTATCGGCCGAGCCGCTCGACGATGCGGTCGCGGTACTCGTGGAGCGCGGCCGCGCTGCGGGCCAGGCCGTTCGCCTCCAGCGCCAGGGTCAGCGCGACCAGCTTGCGGCGGCCGCGCGCACGCGCCGCGGCATCGAGGACGGCCGGACCGCGGCCGGCGCGATCGCTGTCAGGCCCCGCTTCGTCGCGGGCGAGCTGGGCGATCATCGCGTCGAGGTCACGCAGCGCACCGACCTCGGCGGGCACACAGCCCGCGTTCTTGAGGATGCGGTGGGCGACCCTCAGTTCGGGCGGCACGCCCGTGAGGTCCTCCTCAGGCAGCGGCCGCCCGGAACCGGGCAGGCCGTCGAACTCGCCGCGCGCCTGCGCGTCGCGGATCCGGGATTCGACCAGGTCGTCGAGCGCCTTCAGCACACACGCCCCCTGTGGGAGGAGACGCGCCCGGGGCGGCGACCCGACGACCTCCGTCAGGTCTTGACCCTCGCCGCCTTGCGGGCCGCGTCCTGCTTCGCGCGCTGCATCGTGGTGTGCAGCTGCGAGGCCCCGGTATGGTACTGCACGGGCCAGCCGATGCCCCGCCAGTCGGCCTCGGCCGCGGCATGCAGCGTGAAGTACGGATCGGCCAGGTGGGGGCGCGCCAGCGCGACCAGGTCGGCACGCCCGGAGATCAGCAGCGTGTTCACCTGATCGGCACTGGTGACCGCGCCGACCGCCATCGTCGCGATGTCCGCCTCGAGCCGGATCTGCTCCGCGAAGCTCGCCTGGTACATGCGACCGTACACCGGCCTGGAGGCCGGATCGGTCTGTCCGGTGGAGACGTCGATCAGGTCGCAGCCCGCAGCGGCGAAGGCCCGCGCGATCTCGACCGAGTCGGTGCCCGACAGGCCGCCCGGGATCCAGTCGGTCGCCGACAGGCGCACGCTCATCGGCTTGTCCTGCGGCCACACCGCGCGCACCGCGGCGAACACCTCGAGCGGCCAGCGCATCCGGTTGGCGAGCGACCCGCCGTAGTCGTCGGTGCGCCGGTTCGTGACCGGCGACAGGAAGCTCGCGAGCAGGTAGCCGTGCGCCATGTGCAGCTCGAGCATGTCGAAGCCCGCCTGGTCGGCCAGCCGCGCGCTGTGGACGAACTGCGCGAGCACCGCGTCCATGTCGGCGCGGCTCATCTCGCGCGGCACCTGGTTCACGCCGTCGCGGTACGGGATCGGCGAGGGCGCGAGCAGCGGCCAGTTGCCCTCGCCGTCGGCGCGCGCCTCGATCGGCCAGTCCATCCGGCCCCAGCCCACCTGGGTCGAGCCCTTGCGGCCGGCGTGACCGATCTGCATGCACAGCTTCGACTGCGAGTTCGCGTGGACGAAGTCGGACAGCCGCCGGAAGGCGAGCATCTGCTCGCTGTTCCACAGGCCGGTGCATCCGGGCGTGATCCGGCCTTCGGCCGACACGCAGGTCATCTCGACGAACACCAGCCCCGCGCCGCCGAGCGCACGCGAACCGTAGTGGACCAG
>CAIUGQ010000213.1 GCA_903898725.1 uncultured Burkholderiales bacterium
GATCCCCATCAGCGCAACACCGACCACCGACCCGAGCAGCACGATCACCAGGCCGAACGAACCGAGCAGTCTCGACTGCATCGTGCCGAATAGACTCATCGCATCAATCCTTCAGGAATGCGTACCCGAGCGCAGGGTCATCACTGCACGAACAGCTTCTTCGCATCGGCCGACTGCAGGAAGTCGAGCAGCTTGCGCACTTCCGGCGACGGATCGCCCACGGTCACGAGACCCAGCGGACGCGTCACGTTCGGACCCGAGACCTCGCGGATCTTGCCCTTGGACGATTCGGCGAGACCGTCGCCGACGAACCCGATCGCACCCTTGTCGCGGGCGACCTCGGCGATTTCGGCTGACGTCGCGCGCAGCTCCTTGCTGTTCGGACCGTAGCCCGCGCCGCCCAGGACCTGCTTCTCGATCACCGCGCGGGTACCCGACCCGGGCGCTCCGGTCACGACGACGATCGGCAGGTCGGCGCCGCCGACATCCTTCCAGTTCACCACCTTGCCGCTCAGCACGCTCTTGAGCTGCTCCATGCTGAGCGCCTTGACGGCATTGTCGGGATGCACGATCGGCACGAGCTTCTCGTTGATGACGGTGTGAAGCTTCAGCCCGGCCGGCGTGTTCGTCATCCCGGCCTTCTTCGCCGAGGAAACCGCATCGTCGAGTGCGTCGGAGATCGCGGCGACCTTCACCTTGCCCTCGGACAACATCACGAGACCCTTTCCGCTGCCGACCGGCAGCACCTTGATGTCGAGCCCGGTGACCTCGCGTGCCTTCGCCGCGGACGGTTCGAGGATCGCCTTCTGAACGCTGGTGGAACCGGCGATCTCGAGGGTCTGCGCGGCGGCGCCTGCGCTGAGGAGGGTGAAGACAGCGATGGCGGCGAACCTGATGGGTTTCATGATGCGCTCCGGATGACGAGGGATCGGTTTGTTCGGACACGAGGCCACGGAGTGTGCCCCGCGACCGGCAACTCGATGCACACCATCCGGGCGCGTCTCCCCATGACGGTGCGTTTCGATGAATCCGAGTATCGCGATCGGGGGAACCCGCAATCGGATGAAAATCGGCACCGAAATCGGCCAGTTGCGCTCCGGACACGCCGAGATGCCGAGACGCCTGCCGTAGGCAGTCCGGCTGGTCAGCGTGCGAGCGGAAGGTCTGGGACCTGTGCCGGGCGGACCATCGCGAGGTCAGTGCGCCGAGCGTGAAGGAGGCGGGGCCTCGTGCCGATGCGACCCCTTGTTGCCTCAGTCCCCGCCCCCGGCGGCGTCAGCCGAACTGCAGCCCCGCGAGCCGGGCGTACAGTCCGCTGCGTGCCATCAGCTCGGCATGGGTGCCCTGCTCCACGATGCCGCCCTGATCGAGCACGACGATCAGGTCGGCGCGCTGCACCGTCGAGAGCCGGTGCGCGACCACCAGGGTGGTGCGCCCGCGCATCGCGGTCTCGAGCGCCGCCTGCACGAGGCGCTCGCTCTCGGTGTCGAGCGCGCTGGTGGCCTCGTCGAGCAGCAGCAGCGGCGCGTCCTTGAGGATCGCCCGCGCGATCGCGATGCGCTGGCGCTGACCGCCCGAGAGCCGCACGCCGCGCTCGCCCAGGAAGGTCCGGTAGCCGTCGGGCAGCTCCCGCAGGAACCCGTCGGCCTGGGCGGCACGGGCGGCGGCCACCACCGCGTCCTCGCTGGCCTCGGGCCGACCGTAGCGGATGTTCTCCATCGCGTCGGCCGAGAAGATCACCGCGTCCTGCGGCACCAGCGCGATGCGTGCGCGCAGCGCCTCGAGCGGCCAGCGCTCGATCTCGACACCGTCGATGCGCAGGCTCCCGGAGTCGCGATCGTAGAAGCGCAGCAGCAGCTGCAGCACGGTGCTCTTGCCCGCGCCGCTCGGTCCCACCAGCGCCACGGTGCGGCCCGCGGGAATCGACAGCGTGAGCCCCTGCAGCGCGGGCCGGTCGGGCCGCGACGGATAGGCGAAGCGCAGGTCCTCGAACTCGATCGACGCACCGAA
>CAIUGQ010000214.1 GCA_903898725.1 uncultured Burkholderiales bacterium
CCGCTGAAGTCCCTGCAGCGCCGCATCCGCGACCGGGCCCCCGACGACCTCTCGCCGATCGATCCGCGCGGCGCCCCCGAGGAGATCGCGCCGCTGGTCGACGCGTTCAACGACCTCCTCGAGCGCCTGCACACCACGATCAGCGTGCAGAAGCGCTTCATCGCCGACGCCGCCCACCAGATGAAGACCCCGCTCGCCGGGCTCAGCACCCAGAGCGAGCTGGCGCTGCGCGAGCGCGACCCTGCCGAACTGCGTCGCGCCCTCGAGCAGATCGCGCGCGGCTCGCAGCGGGCCGCGCACCTGGTGAGCCAGCTGCTGTCGCTGGCGCGGACCGAGAACCTGCGCGAGGCGGCCACACTGGCGCCGCTCGACCTCGCCGCGTTCGCGCGCGAGGTGGTGTCCGACTGGGTACCGGCGGCGATCGAGCGCGGGATCGATCTCGGGCTCGAGGTGGAGGACGCGAGCGACACCGACCGGCCCGGCACCGACCGCATCGTCGGGCATCCGATCCTGCTGCGCGAGCTGCTCAACAACCTCGTCGACAACGCCCTGCGCTACACCCCGCGCGAAGGCACGGTGACCGTGCGCGTCGCCACCGATGGCGACCGCGTGTTCCTCGAGGTCGAGGACAGCGGCCCCGGCATCCCGGAGGGCGAGCGCGAGCTGGTCTTCGAGCGCTTCTACCGGGTGCTGGGCACCGGCGTCGACGGCAGCGGCCTGGGCCTGCCGATCGTCCGCGAGATCGCCGACCAGCACGGCGCCACGATCGAGATCGACGACGCCCGCCCGGGCGGACGGCCGCCGGGCACGCTGATCACGGTGGCGTTCGCGGCGTCGGTCGACTGACGCCGGGGCGGTCGGGGGCGACGCTTTGACGGCGGGCAAAGGCCTGGGTTAAACTCCGGCCCCTTCGGCGAATTAGCTCAGTTGGTTAGAGCGACGGAATCATAATCCGCAGGTCCGGGGTTCGAGTCCCTGATTCGCCACCAGTCTCCCAGAGGGCCACGCATCACAAGTGCGTGGCCCTTTGTCTTTCCGGGCGCCGCTTCCCGCCAGACCGCTTTGCGCTTTGCCGTGTCCGCGGTCACGATCCGGCATGGCCCGCCCCGATCCGCGCTCAGCGCCCCTGCCCCCGTGCCGACCCGCATGACCGCCCCGACCTTCATCACCGGCGCGAGCGGCTTCGTCGGCCTCGCGCTGACCGAGCACCTGCTGGCCCGCGGCGACGCGGTGACGGGCTTCGACCTCGCACCGCCACCGGCGGCCGCGCTGCGCGCCTTCGAGGCCCTGCCCGGCACCTTCAGGTTCGAGGCCGGCGACGTGCGCGACGAGGCGCTGCTGCGCGCCGCGATGCGGCGCCACGCCACGGGTCGCCTCGTCACGCTCGCCGCCGTCACCGCCGACGCGGCCCGCGAACGCGCCACGCCGGGCGCGATCCTCGAGGTCAACCTGGGCGGCACGGTCGCCGCGCTGTCGGCGGGCATCGCCTGCGGTGTCGAGCGCGTGGTCCATGCGAGCTCGGGCGCGGCGTACGGCGCGAGCGGCGACGGCGCGGACCTGCTGCGCGAGGACACGACGCCGCTGCGCCCCGAGGGCCTGTACGGCATCACCAAGCAGGCCGGCGAGGCGGTGGCGCTCAGGCTGGCGTCGCTGCACGGCCTGGACCTGACGGTCGCGCGCCTCGGCACCTGCTTCGGCCCCTGGGAGCGCGACACCGGCGTGCGCGACACGCCGAGCGCGCCGCTGCAGATCCTGCGGCTGGCCGAGCGCGCCGAGCCGATCGTGCTGCCGCGCCCGAGCCGGCGCGACTGGCTCTACGTGCGCGACTGCGTGGCCGGCCTCGCCGCGCTGCTCGATCGGCGGCGGCTGCCGCATTCGACCTACAACGTCGCCACCGGCCGCGAGTTCTCGCTGCCCGAGCTGTGCCGCGCCCTCGCCGTCCTGCACCCCGGACTCGCGTGGCGCCTGCTCGACGACACGGAGCCCGACAGCGCGGCGAACGTCGCGCTGTACGCCCGCTACGATCGGGCCTCGATGGACGTCTCCCGACTGCGAACCGACACCGGGTTCGCGCCACGCTTCGACCTGGAGGCGGCGGTCCGGGATCTCGTCGAGTGGCATCGCCTGTGCGGGGATCCGGCACCGACATCGACTCCGTCCCCCTCACCGCACGCGACACCGACCGATGCCTGACGCCACACCGAAGCCTGCCCCCGCTCTTGAAATGCCTGCCTTCGATGCACCCGCGCCCGAGGCCCGCCGCATGGTCGGACGCGTCTGCATCGTCACCGGTGCCGCCTCGGGCATCGGCCGCGCCACCGCGCGGCTGCTCGCCGCGCACGGCGCGCAGGTCGTGATCGCCGACGTGAGCACCGAGGTGATCGAGGGCGGCGCGCCCACCGCCGAGCTGATCGCGGCCGACGGCCACGAGGCGCGGTTCGTCCGCACCGACGTCGCCGATGCGGCGCAGGTCGAGGCGCTCGTCGCCGACACCGCCGCGCGCTTCGGGCGGCTCGACGTGATCGTGAACAATGCCTGCATCCGCCATGCGCGACCGCTGCTCGAGCTCGACGAGGCCGACTGGCAGCGGGTGCTCGACGTGAACCTCGGCGGCGTCTACCGCTGCTGTCGCGCCGCCGTCCGCCAGATGCTGAGCCAGGCGCCGATCGACGAGGTGCGCGGCCGGATCGTGAACCTGTCCTCGCAGCACGGGATGATCTGCGCGCCCGGCGACCTGGCCTACGGCACCTCCAAGGCCGGCGTCGACTACCTGACGCGCCAGGTCGCGACCGACTATGCGTCGCAGGGCATCGTCTGCAACGCGGTCGCGCCCGGCAAGATCCAGACCGGTGCGGGCGGACGTGCGATCGACCCGGCGGTGATGGCGCGGGCCGAGCGCCGCACGCCCTGGCCGCGCCTGGGTCGCCCGATCGACGTCGCCCGCGCGGTGCTGTTCCTCGCGAGTGCCGAGGCGAGCTTCGTCACCGGCGCGACGCTGATGGTCGACGGCGGCTGGATGGCCGCCTGAACACGTATCGGAGCGAAGTGATGAACACCCGAATCCTCCTCGAGCGCCGCCCCGTGGGCTGGGTCGACGCCTCGTGCTTCCGCATCGAGCCCTGCCCCGAGCCCGCCTGCGGCGCCGAGGATGTCGTCGTCGAGGCCATCTGGCTCTCGCTCGACCCCTACCTGCGCGGCCGCATGAACGAGGGCCCGTCGTATGCGCCCGGCTTCGCGATCGGCGCACCGATCGTCTCGCGCGTGGTGGGGCGTGTGCTCGCGTCGCGCAACGCGCGCTTCGCCGAGGGCGACTTCGTGTGGGGCTTCCTCGACTGGGCCCTGCGCACCGTGGTGCCGCGCGGCGAAGGCCTGACGCGGATCGACCCCGCGCTCGGCCGCCCGAGCCTCGCGATCTCGGCGCTCGGGATGCCGGGGCTGACCGCATGGATCGGGGCGATGGAGATCGGCCGGCCGCGTCCGGGCGACACCGTCTACGTCTCGTCGGCCGCGGGCGCCGTCGGCCAGCTCGCGGGGCAGTTCGCGCGGCGCGCAGGTGCACGCGTCGTCGGCTCGGCCGGCGGCCCCGACAAGGTCGCCTTCGTGCTCGGGCGCTGCGGCTTCGACGCCGCCTTCGACTACAAGGCGCAGGACCTCGACGAGGCGCTGCGCGAGCACTGTCCGCGCGGCATCGACGTCTACTTCGACAACGTCGGCGGCAGCACGCTCGAGGCGGCGCTGCGCCACGCGAACGTCGGAGCCCGCTTTCCGCTCTGCGGCATGATCTCTGCGTACAACGCGACGAGCGACGCGGGCATCAAGGGGCTGCCGCTGATGGTGAGCAAGCGCATCGCGATGACCGGCTTCATCATCTACGACCACGTGCACCAGCTGCCGGCCTACCAGGCGCGGGTGGCGCCGTGGCTACGCGACGGCAGCCTGCACTTCCACGAGGACATCGTGCACGGCCTCGAGCGGGCGCCGGCGGCGCTGATCGGGATGATGAAGGGGGAAGCGATCGGGAAGCGGTTGGTGCAGGTGTCGGCGGTCTGAGCGGCTGCGGTTTTGGGTGGGTCGTTCGACGGTTGGCGCGCGGCGCCGCTGCCCTTCAGGCCGTTGCTTCCTCCCAGGGCCGCACCCCGGGCTTCGCCCGGGGTCCCCGTCTCGCACAGGCGCCCGACGGGCCGGCAAAAAAACTCGCCCCTTTCAGGGGCTCAGACACTTTTTGCCTGCCGGTCGGCTGCGCCGACCGGCTCCCGTCGGACACCCGCGCGAGACGGTGCGGCCCAGTCGGGGCGCAACGGCCTGAAGG